>NZ_CP019980.1:2222137-2529585 GCF_002982115.1 Lysinibacillus sphaericus
GCTGCTTCGGCTGCGGATAGTAATTCAGTATTTAAAAATTCAAGTAGTTCTTCAGTTGTGGAAAATTCATATTTCATGCAATCACCTTTCCTTTGGTAACATAAATATTATTAGCCTTATGAAGTGAATTAAAACAGTTGTTCCATAAAGTGCTAATAATACATAATCAATTGTTGATGGACTTTGAAGGGGCTAGTATTTATCGCATTTTACCTTATGTCCCATCGAGCATGTCCCAACGAATGAAAGCCTATGAAGCTAGTAATGACGCAGTTTGTCGTCCGCAATCTGAAAACCAACCATCTAATTCTTTTAATCTTTTAAGTTCTAAACAAGCAAATAATATTATGAGTCTTGGTAATGAATTGGCTTTGCAAGCTGAAAAGAAAAAAGAGTATATGAACGAGTATCAAGTTATGCTGTTCGACTTCATGAATAGCTTGCCATTAGCAGATAACTTGAAAGATGAATTGCATAAGGTTGTATTGGCAGCACAAATAAGTTCTGTGGAGGACTTTATTAAAGCTAAAAACGTACTATTCAAAATTGCTATATTTAGAGAATTGGGTAGAATGGTAGATGAATGAGATAATGATGTGGGAAAACACTCTACTTTTGTTGGGTTTTTAACATCTGTTGGTAGAGTATAAGATTACTAGTATATAATACTAAGATATTATGTTCTTTAAAATGAAACTGTGTAGGGGGAGAATAATGAAAAAAATATTTACTGTTTTACTAGTAGCATTCGTATTTGCAGTAGTAAATCCAACAAAATCAGAAGCGAAAGTGATGTATGATGGAGCAGAAGTTGTCAAAGGGCAAACAGGAAAAATGACCTTTAAAAAAGACATCAAGGTGTACAAGAAAAATCCAGATGGTACGTTTGAATCTTTAGTGGTTAAGCGAAATAACTTCTTTAGAACGTATGATATTGAAAAGTATGATAAAAAAATATTCTATCAAATGGGGCAATACCGCGTACAAGCAACGGATTTGGTAGTTTTCAAAGAAGTACCAATAAAAATTCGTTCATCTTTCTATAGCAATCCAGTGTATATTGTTATCAATCGTGATGGTGTTTATAATATGGGGTATTATGGGAAATTCTTCAAAGATGGTGGTATTGGTGGTATTTCTTTCTTGGATACAGATAGTGGACAACTGCTGAAGTTTTCCGAGAGCTATGGCGGTGAAGGGTTATGGTATGATAAATATCCTGGTACAGATCTTAAAATCGCTGAGGAAATATCGAGAGCAAGCAATGTACGTTTTGAGTTAACAAAAGATGCTGGTGGGAAAAACACGCCACTAAATGAAGCTAAACCTTTAACAATGCATGCAAAAGGAAGCATTTTTACATCGCTAGGTGTTGAAGTTAATGGTTATCTATATGTGGATAATGGCTTAGGAGGAAATGGCGAACAATATTTTTGGCTTCCAGTGAATTTATTAAAGCCAGTTGGAGATAAGTAATAGATTAAGAATTATATAAAGCCCTTTTATTTATTTGATAAGGGGGCTATTTTTTATGGTTGATTGACATGTGGATAGGATGTCTATCGATGTCTTGGGTTTAGCTAAAAAACTATTAAAAGACCACTCCGAAATGGGTAGTCATATTACTATAAAAATGCTCGACTGTACCGACTAAAAACCGACCAAAAAAAGATAATTAAAGATTTTCTATTACTATAATTGATTTCTAAATACAGTTCATAAACAGTAAGATACTGATATAGAGGTCTTTTGAGTATTAGTGATTTTCTAAGAAAGTTCAGGTCATTCAATGACATGATCGTTGTTGCATTAGAGGCCGCTATTCAAGAATAGTCATAACAGGAATTTAAAGTTTGGAATAAATTTCAAATGGACTACACTAAAAATTAATTAGATTTTTAATCCTCAATGGGTGACTCGATAAATGAGAGCCTGTTGGGGTTTTTTATTTTTAAAGCGTTAAAAAGCACCGTAGCTCCTTTCATTTGGTCTTGACCAACAGAGAGTACGTATTAAGTGTTTCATGTATAGCATGTCCTAATTGCTCTTGGGCTTAGTGGCTCACTTCTAGAGGTCGAGTCGGTACATTTATGGTCAGTAGAGGTCAGAAGCTTGTCAAAGAGCTACATCAATCGCTACAAGGGAAGGTTCGGTATTGGCTTTCCCTATATTTTGATGATGATTGATATCGGAATCAATAATTAGAAAAACAGCAAATTAATCAAAGAATTTTCTCTTAAGTTGAAGCATACCTAAGCGAACTCTTTAAAAGAAGCTATATAAACTATATGTTTATATCTTTTTTTGCGCAATTGTATGAAAAGTAAGAATTTTCATTCGTTTAATATGGTATATTCATTGAGAAGAAAAAAATACATTAGTATTTGAATATAGAATATTGATGGAGGAGAGATATACATTGTTTGAGATGTTTAGAAAAAAGAAGCAAAACGATGAATTGGATGTTAAACAGGGGGAGGTAATAAAAGGGGGGAATTTTGAGGAAGTAGATTATGTAAATTTTGAAGATGAACAAGTAGAAGAATTAAAGGTAGAAGCAGAAAATATAGAAGTGGAAGATATCAGAAAACATGGAAAGTATTATTCAGATGAAAAGTTATGGGAAAAAATTCGAAAGTTCTCTAAGAGAGCTGGCTCCTCAGTTATATATGCAGTTCTAATTCTTTATTTTACATTGCAGAAACCCGAAGTACCTTTGAAAGTAAAAGCTACAATAGCGGGGGCATTAGGATACTTTATACTACCAATAGATTTAATTCCAGATGTTGCTTTAGGAGTAGGTTATGTAGATGATTTAACTCTTGTTATGGCAGCATTGATTCAAGTGGCTATGTACATTGATGAAGATATAAAAAATCAAGCAAAAGATAAATTAAAAGATTGGTTTGGAGATGATGTTGATACATCTGATATAGATGATAAATTATGATAGTAATTTTGGAATTGAGAGCTATAAAGGCTCCCTTTTTGTTCTAAAATTGTACAATCATTCTTTTACTTATGAACGATATAAATTTAATTTATATCGTTTTTTTATGATATCAAATGTATGATTATATAAAAATTGTACATTAAAGGGGTACTGTTATGACTGAGCAAAAAGAGTTAGATTTAATGATTTCTAAAATTGAGATGGACTATAAATAAGTAACAGATAAAGAGATAACTAGATTAATAGAACTAATTAATTATAAGTTTGCTGACAATGAATTTATAATTAAACAGTAACAATAGATGAACTAATCAGCATGTTAGATTTTATTACTAGAGTTTTGTTTGATTTAGGATAAAGTTGAGAGAGAAGAAGGGACTGTTAATCCTAAAATGGTCATCAATTGATAGTAAATGGTTTGGGGAAATATGGTATACAATAGGTGAAGTAGAGGAAAAGGAAGAGAGTCCTGTGTTTTTTCAAAACAATAAAGTATATACATAGTAGATCTTCCAACCAAGTTCGTATAGTATGTAATACTCCCTAGTTGAGATAAAGCTGATAAATAATAATATTTTGCATCGTGGAAGCACATACCCTATAGTTTCTTTAGGGTAAGATCACATGGGAATGTAGTTCCTTACGAAACGATTTCATTTGATAACCAATTGATATACGATGAAATCAGTAGTTTTGACCAAAGCATTTATTGATAAAAAAGGTTAGGTACTTACTGAGAGGTTCAAGTAAGTTCTTTTTTAGTGGTAGCTTTTGAAAAGAGCTACGAATTAATTTGTAATATAGTAGAATGAGAGTAAGTAAATATTCCACAATAAAGGAGAATGACAATGCCTGTTTACAATAAGTTGGTAAGAGATAAGATTTTAGAGATTATTGAATCAGATGGATTAAAGTATAATGCAAGAGTTTTAGAACCGCAGGAGCTTCTAATAGAAGTAAAAGCAAAAATGATTGAAGAAGCCAAAGAGTTTCATGGGGCAGCAAACGTTCAGGAGAGTGTTGAAGAATTAGCAGATATTTTAGAGCTAGTACATACAGCTATAAATGCTTTAGGTGTAAGTTATGAAGAACTAGAAGCGATTCGTGGGCAGAAGAAAGCCAAACGTGGTGGATTTGAAAAGGCAATTTATTTAATTGATGTAGAGGATAAGTAACCTATCTTCAATGGAGTGTTTAGATGAATAATTACTTAGAAAATGATAATACCTTGGAATCGAATTTTCGCTCGATTTACTTGTTTGGTAGGAATGTTGCAACTTATAAATTTGCTTTCGCTAAAACATTACTTGAATTAGGCGAGAGTAACAAAAGTTTTGTGAGCTTAGAAGAATTATCCCCTATATTTGCAAAGTATATGTTAGAGCATATTAGAAATGGGAAAAGACAAATAACAAGTCAGTCATCTAAGTTTATTAGTGCTTTGGATTTGTTTTATCAAAACCAAATTACGTGGGAACAGTTACTTGAAGTTACTGAAAAAGTAGGGTTTAACAATGTAATAGATGCCTTTCATAATATTCCTAATGGTGAGCTTGATAAAAGATTTTATGAGAAGTCCATCCAAGGAAAGACTTTAGGAATTACGTTGACCGATAGCATCTATTTGTTGAATGAAAGCTCCCAAAAAGAAAATATATTCAGTGAAATTGAAGGTAGATGGAACTTAGTTGAAAACGCATGGACTGAACGAAATCCAAAACTAGAAGTTCAGTTTGATACAGACCTTGAGCAGTTTTTCTTTATAAAGCCTATGACACCACAGCAGTTCATGTTGTCACATGAAAGAATCAATCTAACTTCTGCTAGAAAGCCGTTAAACGGGTATCAAAAGGGAAAATGCTTCTATTGCTATAGACCGATTTCAATTGAAAGTAACCAATTGAATACTTGTGACATAGACCATTTCGTGCCACTCTCAACACAGTTCAACAGTACCCATGATTTAGATCTAAATGGTGTTTGGAATCTAGTTCTAAGCTGTCAGGATTGCAATAGAGGCGAAGCTAATGGGAAGTTTGCTAGACTACCTGAAGACCAACTTTTACAACGATTGTACAAGCGTAATGAGTATCTTATCGAAAGTAATCATCCGCTAAAAGAAACGATAATAATGCGAACAGGGAAAAACCCGCAGCAAAGAGCAAACTTTTTAAATACTATATATGGTTTTGCGAAGTCTCTAAGTAGAGCTAAGTGGCAACCTAAATTTGAATATGATGTTGGATTTTAAGCATATAATTTTTTATGCGGTGATTGTATTAACGACAGGGGCATAGTTTCTGATATTGAGATAAGTATCTTATTATTAGGCTAATCAATCAGCAGAACCACATTATTTTTTCAAATGCAAAGGATGCAAGGATTATAGAGAACTAAGGCATTGAGAAAGAGCTTGAGCAGATTAGCGTAGGTGGGCTAGGTGAGTAATTGAAAGATATTGTTCAGTAAGGAAGGAGGGAATATTATGCAAAGATAAAACAGACTGCACATAGCCAGCCTGTTTATAAATTTATCTAGTTTTAACATTACTTTTATTGGGTTCTTTAGCAAATGGAATTAATACAATTCCTGCGATAAATAAAATGTTACCTGTCCATCTTATCCATTGATAATACGGATGGTCCTGTAAAAAGTACAGTGAAGTAAGCATAATAATGATACCAATACCAATCATCAATTTTAATGAAATCGGAATTTTTGACACGAGTATGTCTCCTTTTTATGTATATTCTTTTGAAATAATAGAACTTATTCAAGGGTAACATATATGGGGTTATATGTAAAAATATTCTATCTGATACTCTGTAATGTCCTCATATCCTCCAGTAAACTAATGAACAATATGAGAATTAAACGAAAATAGAGCGACAAAAACTCGCTCTATAAATCTATTATGTATTAAAGAAATTACTTGTTATTTTCAAGCTCTTCTATACGTTTTTCTAAATTTTTAATCCTAGCATCAGCTGATGCAGCAAAAGCAAACGCAGCTGCCGCTAATGCAAGAGCTCCAAAAACAAAAGTATTCATTGGAAACCTCCTAATTAATGATAAATATGCGATATTACTTTTTACATCTATGTTAGGTAACTGGTATAGTAAATCGTCTTTTGCTTTTAAACCACAGAAAGAGCGTTTAAAATATGATGATGGAATAGATACTGATTTTTACAATTTAGAGTCTTATTTATCTTCACTATTAGATTGTTATCAACATATTGAAAAAGACTTTCCTTATATGTATGAATATATTGTAGTATATTTAATCTTAATTGAAAAAGATAAAGGTATAAGCTATGAAGAATGGTTTCCTGAAATCAATTCAGATATTTTTAAAAAACTTCGGGAGAAGATTTTAATTCCTAACAGCAATTTGGCTCATGGTGGACATCCAATAAAATTTTTATTTAGAGAAGTTGGAATTGAACCATTTTTTTCAACAGATTTTTTTGAAGAATAATTTTTTTAGTAAGTCATATTTAAGTGTGGACAAGGAGCCGGGGAACATTTGGATTTAACAAACAATGCCGGTGGGGAAAGAACTCCATAAGATGGAGCTAAATCTGAAACAATGTATGAAATGGGAAGCTTTTTCGCTAGACAAACGATTCCTATACCTTTTCAAGATTTCGATTCTATAAGGAAACAAGAGCTATTAGAACTTTAAAAAGAACTTGCATTAACCTATCCTTTAAGAACAGGTTTTCTTTATTTTAGAATATCTCTGATGTTTTAGTTATTTTTTCATTATGAAGGTTTATAAATAAAAAAATAACAATCAAAAATCAGACGCATAACTATTCAGACTCAATGAAATAAATGGTCCCAAATGTAAGCTTGGTAACACTTAAAACAGCGACAAATACTGTTAAGTCAGTGTTTGTCGCTATTTTTTATAGAAAACAGTACTAGACACTGTGAGAAATTATTTTAAAGAAGGACTGTTCGTTCCACTTGTTCTGAATGGCTGTAACATCCTTTCCTTGAGATGTGCCTAAAGGAAGCTTGAGGAACCATATAATTACAATTTATGATACGTATAGTGATGTTTGTTTCACTTTTAAATCTAAACTTCGCCCTTACAATATATTGAAAATTTCGAGTTAAAATCAGACAACATGGATATTGATTATAGACATATAGGTAAAACGCACCTTTTCTCATAGGTATACTCAGAATAATGGAAAAAAAGTAGTCATTAAAGGGGGAAAGACGGTCTTAGTAAGGTTATATGGCATGACGATAGCCAAGTAACTGCGTTATTTGTTCGTAAGTGTATTCGGATAATTCAAGGGCAGAGGTGACTATTGAATAGTCCGCAAAAATTGGGGAAATTAAATCAAAAACCGACAGGGAAAATCTGCCGGATAAACAATTAATTTAAGTTATTTCCAAATCCATAATTTGCTTTAGGGCCAGAAGCTCCTTGGATGTAGTCTGCTTCCGCATTTTGGACTTGTTGCCGAACTTGTTTCGCATCAGTCTCAGTTCCGAATTCTACGTTGTTCGTTGTATTCATAAAATTTTGATTGAAAAAACGACCAGAAGCTTCATTTTTGTTAGCTTCAGCTTGCTGGATTTTTTGTCTAATTTGGTCAATAGTTTGGTTCTTGTTTCTATTTTTTGACATATTTTCACCTCCTCAAATTAGTTTGTTCAGAAGAGGTTTACTTATCCCTAGAAACTTTTATGTAAAGAAGGGAGGTCGTGACGGTCAACCAACGCCACAACCTAATAAGTGCGTGCGATACACTCAATAATAATTTGTTCAATTTAAGGTTATTTATACATTAAAAAAGCCACAGCGTTTTCACAAACAAGGGCAATTTAAAGTAACGAAAGAGTATTTACTTCAGTGGATTGAAAATTATTGAGAAGGGAATAGAGAGGTTCGAGTCCTTCAAAGATTGTTAGAAGAGGATAGTATGCGTGCAATTGGGAAGCATGTGAGATTATCTATTATCTAGTGCGACAATTTATAGAGTAAGAAATATTTTGAGTCAGATTATGAAGTAGCCAATGTGCTATTTCTTTTCAATCGACCATTTCTAGATGGTTCAAAAGACTTTTACTTAAACTCCGGTGCTATTAGAATTAAAGTAGAAAAAGTTAAAGGGGGATAAATTTGATTAAAAAAATCGATATAACTAATCTTAAACTTGCTGAAGAAGTTTTAAACATTCAAATACCTTCATATAAAATAGAAGCAGAAATAATAGACTTTTATGATATACCGCCATTGAAGGATACAGTTTACACGTTACAACAATGTGGTGAGACTTTTTTTGGTTATTACGTAAAAGAAGAATTATGCGGCGTCATTTCTATAAAAATAGAGAATGGTATAATCGATATACATCGGTTAATGGTACATCCTAAACATTTCAAAAAAGGAATTGCCAAGATATTATTGGATTTTATTGAAAACGACAATGAAGGATTGGAAACAATAATAGTATCAACTGGATCCAAGAATACACCAGCAGTGACTTTCTATTTGAAAAATGGATTTTCAAAAACAGAGGAAATAAGTATAACAGAACGCCTTTCCTTAACTTCTTTTAAAAAAGATCTAATATAGTTTTATATAAGCAATTAAGTACTCTCCTGGAATAAGGAAAGTGCTTTTTTCATTAAAGAGCCAGGTTGTTTATTGGCAAGAGGATATCAAAAATAGCGAAATGAAGAAAAGTAGCACATGGTATAGTAAAGAAAAGTATCTAAGGAAGGATGTTTTACGAGCAATTTAGCAAGTCATTTTTTAAACAAAAACAAATAGCATAGGTATTTTAATAGGCTTGAATGATTATGGATAAAATAAGTTAGGTAAAAACACGCAACTTTTGTTGGGCTATTAACATCCATTGGTAGATATTAGATTACCGGTATACAATAATGAGATATTATGTTTGTTTGAAATAAAACAGTTAGGGGAGAATGATGAAAAAAATATTTATTTTGTTACTAGTAGCATGTGTATTTGTGATAGTAAATCCTACAAAATCAGAAGCAAAAGTGATGTATGATGGAGCAGAAGTTGTAAAAGGGCAAACAGGAAAAATGACCTTTAAAAAAGACATAAAAGTATATAAGAAAAATCCAAATGGTACGTTTGATTCTTTATTGGTTAAGCGAAATAACTTTTTTAAAACGTATGATATTGAAAAATATGATGGCAAAACATTTTATCAAATGGGGCAATATCGGGTACAAGCAACGGATTTGGTAGTTTTCAAAGAAGTACCGATCGATATACGTTCATCATTCTATAATAATCCAGCTTATGTCATGATTAATCATCAGGGTGTGAAAACGAATGGTATGGATACTTTCATTGAATATGGCACACTTTTTAGAGTTGGAAATCGAGAAGAGGTTTGTAGACCACAAGTATCATTAGTATCTATTGAGAATGGTAAATTCAATTACCATTATTGTATTGGAGACATTGAAGGTGGAGATGTAAGCAGTACAGGTATTCTCGATAGCACTGATATTCGAATTTTTGAAAAGAAAACAAGAAATAAAGGCTCGTATATATTAACAGAAGATACAGAACAATATAATGGTCCGATGATAACAAGATACTATGGTAAAGAGTTGAAGGGAACAGTCTTTTATTCACCAGGAATTGAGATCAATGGTTATTTGATGGTGGGAGATGTGAATTTTGGTTTTATTCCAGCCAATCTATTGAAGCCAGTTGAAGAATAGACTAGAAAAAAGACACTCAATGGGAATTTACTCGAAAATAGGGATAGACAAAAAAGCATTTTCAATTGAAATTTGGGTGTAACTATCTTAATTTCAATTTGGAGGTGTTTTTTTCTAGGGAAAAAGAGTAAATTTTGCTTGAGTTAAAATAAAAACCATCGGGGTGCACTACTTTCTTAAATTGAAATTGTATCTACTGTAATAAAATGAATATTGTAATATGCTATTATAAATAGGTTAACAATGTTAATAGAGTTCTAGAATGTTCAGAAAAAACAATTGTAAGGAGTCCCATAATGAAAAAGAGAATAAACTATTTAATCTTACTTGTAACTGCCATTTTTATTGTTGGTTGTACGAACGTAGAAGATGCATCCGTTACAGTGAAAGAAACAGATTCACAAGAATTAACAACAACTACGGTAACAGAAAAAACAGCATCAGAAAATACAGCAACTCAAACAAAAGATGAACTGTTCAAAGGGTACAAACTGATTGAAGTGGATGGTGGCGATTTGTCAGGACATCGCGAACCTAACGTCGTCGTTGACATTGGCTTTGGGGACCGCCATTACTATGCATTTACGAATGAGGCAGGGCAATTGGTTCGTGTCATTGCTGACGAAATCGTTCTACAAGATGACCGTACCGAACCCGTAACATCAGCTGGCAGATACTACGCGGATGAAGCAAAAGTTCCTGGTGTAGAAAGAGCAGATTTAGATGAAGGACATATTATTGCAGATTCCCTTGGTGGGGTATCAAACGCTTATAATATTACGCCACAAAATAGCACACTTAATCGACATGGTGATCAAGCATATATGGAAGACGCTATTCGTAAAGCTGGTGGAGCTACTAATTTTGAAGCTATTATTACATATCCTAATAAGGAAACGCAGATTCCTTCTCATTACAAGTACACTTACACTTTAAAAGGGAATAAAATTGTAGATGAGTTTGCTAACGGTAACCCTGATGAAATAAATAAATCTCTCGGATTAACTGAAAGTAAATCAACTAAATCTACTAACTCAACAAGTTCGAATAAGTCCAATGCTTCGAGTGGCACTGAAGATATTTCGAGCGTTGATACAGATGGAAATGGACAAGTGACGATTAAAGAAGCAAAAGCAGCAGGTTATAGCATGCCAATAACTCGTGAACACTGGTTGTACAAATATATGCAAGACCGTGATAACGACGGTTTGGTAGGTGAATAAGCTTCTTGAACTTGAGGATAAAAAACATGCTTGTCCTTGGACGATTTATAAAAATAGTGCTCAATAATGAGCGCTAATCAGGCTATAGACAAACTCAATGATTTTTGAGTTTGTCTAGCTGCATGTTGAAGTTGTCAAAGCGACTATGTAGGTAGTGTATGAATAGATTGAAGATGTCTGGTTCTAAAATACCTCTGTATTTTTTTAGGAACCAGACATCTTGTATTTTATATTGATTTACTTCCAGTATTAGTGTTTTCCAAAAATTGAAATATAAAAGGGTTCACTGTAACCTATTTAAATGATGTTTTTAATATCATCTTTAACAAGGTTTCTATACGTTTTAATAGTAAATACGGTTAAGATTCTTCTCTTATTAGTAGAGCAGAGAAGGAAACCGGTAAATCGACATATACCTTTCCAACATCTGTGATTTCATAAGGTCTATAAATAAAACCACTTCTATCAACAAAAGGCAGATCAATCCCTTGACTATATACTTCGCCAGTACTAGAAGAAGAGCGACATGTGCATTTACGGTTACATGAACAGTTATTCGCACAACATCCAGGTGATTGAACTTGCAAATCTATAATGCTAATTTCAATCCCACCTCTAAGCAGCGTCCTTACTTGTAACTCAGGTTTGAACCTAACTCTATAAAAGCCTGGTTGACAATCATTTTTTTCTACTGTAAACGCATACTCTTGACTACATTCAAGTGTTGTTCCATCCAAAATAGCCCCTTCACTGCTGATTATTCCTGAAATAACATCTGTAACACCTTCTCCTGTCCCAAATCCAGGCCTACCTACTTGTACGTTTACTGGATCAGGTATTATTTCTAAAGTAGGTTCTTGATCAGGTGAGACGATGGAAAAAGGTTTAGTGAAAATAACTCTGTATGTCCCCGTATTTGGGGCGTGAGAGACAGTGAAACCGACTGATCCTGAGGGAATAGTTCCATCTCTTCTGACTATTCCAGAAATTGTACGAGGGTGCGGAAGTATCCCATCAGAGTTGAAATCAATCCCAAAGACACTAAATGATACAGCACGTTCTATACTTTTTCCGCCTTGGCTAAGGACATAGGTAAAACCAGACGTATTAAATCCGAAAATATTTATTTCTATAGGACCTCCTCCGCCCACATTTCCGCAACATGAACATTGACAAGGCTGGCATTGGTGACAGCATTTTTTTGAACAACGGTTAGAGCAGTTAGAATGATTCTGACAATTACAATGTTTAAGCGAGTTGTTAAAATTTTGATTGCCATTATCTTTGTTTAAATATCCCATTTTTTTACCTCCCTTCATATCAGATTCACCTGGTAAGTTAAGTTTATTTGCCAGGATACTATAGGATATGAAATAAGAAGAGTAACGTGTAGTTAGTAGTCTATTATTTGTTTAATTAGTTAGTAATGGTAGTTTTGTCTATATGCTAATCACCTGAAACAATTGAAAAATCAAAGCTAGTAAACGTTCAACTTAGTAGTTGGAGGATGTATAACTATAGAAAGACAGAAGATTGTAAAATAAGTCTAAGATGAAATTCAAAGCATTTGCGGCATTTGGTTGAAGAATGGTGGGGCGAGGAGCGACAAAAGCTCGTGGGCGACTTACTGGGCGCCCCGAGAAGGGGGGATTAGAAAATATTGAGATGATGAAGGCTTTAATTGAAAGAGGGATATCATTAAAAAAACGGGCTTGTCTATAAATGTTTTTTACTATTTGTATACTAAGGTAGTGAACATCCCACCTGTTCCATCCGTAAAGTTATTAGAAACATGATGTGCGATATGGCAGTGAAATGGCCATATACCTGGATTATTGGCTTTAAATATCACATCCCAAGTTTCACCAGTAGCCACTAAAATAGTGTTTTTAAATATTCTATTATTAACTATAGAGTTACCATCAGATTTTTCGATTAAAAATTGATGGCCATGAATATGCATAGGATGATGATTAATCTGTATGGCTCCTAACCTTAAACGAACAATATCACCATATTCTATTGCCATAGGTGTGGTAGATGGAAAACTCTTTCCGTTAATCGTAAACATGTTAAATTCCATCGCAAATGGATTAAGATGATATTGACCAGTTTTGACTTTTTCCCCCTTTTGCAATCCACTAAGACTCCACTCCTGCATAAGTAATAGATAGTCCTTATTCACATTTATTTCATGTGGATCCAGAATAACGAACCCCCCTAGTAATCCCAGCATATCTTGCTTTGCAACATTCACATGAGAATGATACATATGGGTTCCAGGAGGGTTATTTATGTGAAAGTGATAATCAAAATAATGCCCTGGTTCAATTCTAGGAGAAGGTTCTACCTCTGGGACACCATCCATGACGTTAGGAACGTTCAACCCGTGCCAATGAATACTGGTAGCTTCAGGGAGTTGGTTTATTACTCTTATACTGATATAGTCCCCTGGATAAACTTGAATGGTCGGTCCTGGAATACTACCGTTGTATCCCCAACCTTTAATAAAAACACCCGGCAGTATTTCTTGATTTACAGGTTCTGCCACTAATTCGAAATATTTAATACCATTTTTCATCGTATATTCTAGAGTAGAAATATCCGGTGTTATGACCATAAAAACACCTCTTTAAATTTTTGATTTGTAAACAATAAAGAACGCTACATTATATTCAAAAATATATTGATTTAATACAACCTGTTACGCCTAAAAATACGGTAGTCAAATTTAAAGAAAAATGAAACCATTCTTTGATTTCAACAAATAAATATAATTTTCCGTCACATTACTTTGTTGTAATGAAATATAAATTTATTGATTTACGATATATTTTTGTTGCAATGTAATTTGTTTTATATTACGATAAAAAACATCAAAAGGAGTGGTTGACAGATGGGGAAAACCGTATTGAAATTAACCGACGTGCAAAAAAGCATCGGCGATAAAAAAATTGTCCATGGCTTAACTTTCGAGGTAAAAGAGGGCGAGATTTATGGCTTTTTAGGACCGAATGGCAGTGGAAAAACAACAACAATCCGAATGATTACAGGGCTAATTAGTATGACGCGAGGAGATATTCAAATTTGTGGCCATAGCATTGCTACAGAGCGAGAAAAAGCGCTCATGAATATTGGTGCAATTGTAGAGAACCCTGAATTATATGGATATATGACAGGTAGACAAAACCTAATGCACTTTGCCAATATGGCGAATCATAAAGTTTCGAAGGCGCGCATTGATGAAATAGTTCAGCTCGTAGATTTAGGAGAATCTATACACGCGCTTGTGAAAAACTACTCGCTTGGTATGAAGCAGCGCTTAGGGATTGCACAAGCCTTGTTACATCAACCAAAAGTTTTAATTTTAGATGAGCCAACAAATGGCTTAGATCCTGCCGGTATTCGCAAAATTCGGGAGTATTTACGCGAGCTTGCACAGAAGGAAAAAATAGCGGTCATTGTATCAAGCCACCTATTAAGTGAGATTGAGCTAATGTGTGACCGTGTGCTCATTATTAATAAGGGCACCTTTATTAAAGAGCACAATTTACATGAAAAACAGGCGGGCGAGCATCGTGTGCAGATTAAAACGACACAAACAGAGGGCATTGATGAGCTAATAGACTGCCGCATTATAAGTGACACATCATTTGAGGTAACAGCAGATGAAGTAGAGGTTGCCGCCATTATTGCAAAGCTCGTGTCACACAATATTGCGATTTATGAGGTTATTCCCAAGCAAAAAACACTCGAAGAAGAATTTTTAGAAATTACCAAGGGGGCAACTTCATGATTAATTTAATCAAAAATGAGTTAATGAAAATTTTCGTAAAAAAGAATGTGGTTGTGTTTTTAACGGTACTTCTTACGTTGCAGGTAGCGACTGCCTTTATTATTAAAAATTGGCTACCACCAGCGGAGAGGTTTTCAAGCTATGTAACATTTTCTCATTTCAACTTTACGATTACAGCGATGTTTGTCACGATATTTAGCATTTCGTTAATGGTAAAGTCGATTGCTGATGAGTTTCAGCAAGGTACGATTAAGCAATTATTAATTCGTCCAAAGACGCGGGTAGCTATTTTGCTATCCAAGTATTTTGCAATCCTGATTACCGTTGTTCTGTTTATTGTCACGGCACTACTGGTTTCGATGCTTGTAGGAGGCTTACGTTTCGGTTGGATGGCAGATGATTTTACACTTGCCATACTGCTTAAAATTATCATGTACGAGTTAGTGCCCATCGTCTTCTATATTACGTTAGCACTTATGCTTGCGAGTTTGTTTACCACAACAATACTACCTGTAACAATTACAATGCTTATATTTTTATTACAGGGTAATATCGTTAACATTATGACAATTGTGTTGAAGAAATATTCGGATGTTGTTGTGTTTAAGCATTTAAGTTTAAGAGATTTGGATGCTAACCCGCTAATTGGAAACGGAACGAATATGCTATCAGAGCACTTAACGTTAACAACGTCCTTTCTTTATGTAGTTATACATCTGCTTGTCATGTTAGTCATAGCAAGTGTGGTGTTTAAAAAGCGCGACATACTGTAAAAGGAGTTGGCAATATGAAGAAGTTAGCAATGTGGTTAAAGTTTCTGATTATAATGGTTGCATTTTCGGGTATATTATTTTGTTTCTTAGTTGTGCCCCAAATGGCAATTAAAATTGAAGGTATGCCGATTATGCTATTTATGTGGGTAACTGCCATCCCTTTTTATCTAGCGTTATTGTTTGCTTGGAAAATTTGCTCAGGAATTACTAAAAAGCTCTTTAGTGAACAGTATGTTAAACATTTTACATACATGAGTTATTTAGCAATGAGTGAGATTGTGCTGTATGCAATTGGCATTGTTTACATCATTATTAGTGAGCAAGCTACGACAATTATCTTCTCATTTTGTTTGTTATTTTTTGGAATGGCAGTAACATTAACCGTATTTTTACGTGTATTAGCGAATGTATTTCAACAGGCGATACAGCTAGAGGAAGAAGCGAAATTAACGATTTGAGGTGGGAGTTATAGCAATCATCGTCAATCTCGATGTCATGTTAGCAAAACGAAAAATGTCGGTGACAGCATTATCAGAAGCACTTGACATTACAATGGCTAATGTGTCGATTTTAAAAACGGGAAAAGCAAAAGCAGTAAAATTTTCAACGTTAAATAAAATTTGTGAAGTGTTAGATTGTCAGCCTGGTGATCTTTTAGCTTATGAAAAAGGGGAGGAATGATGTCATATGAAAAAAATAATCGTCGCATCTGTTCCACTAATACTAGGCGTAATATTGATGATTGTGTCAGCGTTCGCACCTTCCAGTGTACAGGAAGATGGCATGCTGTATGAGCCGTACTTCTTCTTAGTGCCAGTAAGTGTGCTATTCATCTTTATCGGTGTCATTGCATTGATGATTATGGCTATTACAACGATTAAGAAAAACATAAAAAACCGATAAAAGTAGAGGAGAAAGTATTTATGAAAAAAATGATTTTTGCTGTTGTACCCCTTGTGTTAGGGATTATATTATTAATCGCATCAAAGTTTGCGCCTGTCACAGTACAGGAAAATGGCATGATAGACGAGCCATACTTCTTCTTAACGCCAGTAGGTGCGTTGCTGATTTTCGTGGGTGTCGTGGCATTAATTATTACGATTATTTCAAACGCTAAAAAAGCATCACAATAAAATAAATGCTAATAGACAAGCTGATATTTCATCATGCTTGTCTATTTTTTATTCACACAAAAGCTAAGTTTGTTTAACTATATAGTTTATTAGTAAAGTCACGAAGCGTTAATTTAAAAACATTCGTGACTTTTTGATATGTGCCCAAATTTAGTTTATTGACTGTTTAAATTCAAAAAATCATCAAAAGTTTATAAGAATTATATTTTTTTACTTTAACCTTGTATCTATAATTGAAAGGGGCAACTAGAAAATGAAAAAAATTATGAAGTGGTTTTCAGTAGGTTTCTGTATGTTATTGCTTGTGCTTAGCGTCTCTGTCTTTAGCTTCCATAAGTTCAAAGAAAATAAAGAAAGTTTGTTATTAGAGAATAATACGGGCAAACTAATCGATTTTAACGGAAAGAAGATGAATGTTTATTCTGAAGGTCAGGACAATGATACATTTGTATTTATGGCTGGCTCAGCAGTAGCAGCACCGATGTATGAATTAAAAAGCTTGTATCGTCATTTTTCAAAAGAAGATAAAATTGCCGTTGTGGAAAGAGCGGGATATGGGTATAGTGATGTATTTAACGACAATCGGGATATAGATGTAATATTAGAACAAACGAGGGAGGCACTAATGAAAAGTGGGAATAAGCCCCCTTATATTTTAGTACCACACTCTATTTCAGGAATCGAAGCCATCTATTGGGCGCAGAAATATCCGAAAGAAGTAAAAGCCATTGTGGCGTTAGATATTGGTTTACCATCTCAATATATAAAACATCCCGTAGGTTTCGCAGAAAAGACTTTTATGAAAATAGGGAATGCTTTAAGTGAATTAGGATTCCAAAGAGTGTTTCCGAATTTAGCATATAACGATGCCGTCTTAGAGAAAGATTTTCTGACTTCAAAAGAAAAAGAAATATTTAAGGCGATTTCAAATAAACAGGGCATCAACAACGATATGGAACAAGAAATGCTTCATGTCGTAAATAATAGTAAAAAGTCTACCGCATTACCTATTCCCAAAACAACCCCAATTTTATTTATTGATGCTTACCTTGATAAAAATTCTAAAGCTGCTAAAGCATCACTAAAAGACTATCAGGATTTTGCAAAGCAGTTAGACGTTTCAACTGTAATTCAAATAAAAAGCAAGCACAGTATTTACTTGTACCATTCTACTGAAATCTATGAAGAAACCCAAAAATTCTTGCAGGAGATGGTTGAACAATAGTGAGGAAAGGACGAAAATGTTGTTTACAATTTTACTGGTAGAAGATGATAAAATGATTGGAAGTTTATTAGAGAATATATTACAAAAAGAAGGGTATAACGTAATCTGGTTAGAAAATGGAGCTTCATTATATACCGTTATTAAGCAAGTCGACATTGTCATTATGGATATTATGCTACCGGGGGAGGATGGGTATCAAATTTCCATGCGAATTAATCAGCTAGGGCATAATATCCCTATCATATTTTTAACTGCTAGAAGTGATATTGAGAGTAAATTAAGAGGGCTTGAAATTGGCGAAGATTATATGGTAAAGCCATTTGATCCGAGGGAATTATTAATACGAATAAAAAATAAATTAGTTGCTACTTACGGTATTCACAAACAAATACAACATTTATCAATTGATGTTACGCATATGCGTGTTGTTAATCATCAACATCATAAAGAAGTCGAATTGACAGCGATTGAAAAGAAAATATTCTTTTATCTCTACGAAAACGCAAATTTTATTTTATCTAAAGAACAATTCATGGAATACCTTTGGCCGCTAGAGGATCGCAATTTAAATTTAATTAACGTATATATCAAAAAGTTACGCAGCAAAATTGACGATCGAGATGGTGTTATTATTCAAAATGTATATGGAGAAGGGTATCGTATGAATACTCATATGAAACAATGAAACTAAAAAAGAAATATCAACTATTGCTATTGACGGTTATAGGCAGTGTTCCACTTTCTGTTGTCGTGATTAGTGTTATCGTAACCATCATTTACAATCATTTTTCAAATGATGCACAAACCCAGTTTTATGAGTCAAAAGCTTATCCAATTATGCTAGGATTATTTATCGTCAGTTTCTTTGCTTTGGCTATTCTATTCTCTAAATCCATTAATACATTGATTAAACGGATCAATGTATTAAACAAAACAATTATGGAGTTGGCAAGTGACGACAAGAAGAGGCTTCAAAAGATTCCTTACGCTAGAAATGATGAATTAGGGGATTTAACCAATGCAGTAAACCTCCTTATTGACCGGACGATATCAAAGGAAATTGAAATACAGCAACAGGAGCGAATGAAACAAGAACTTTTAACTCAGTTGCGCCATGATATTAATACGCCTTTAACAGCGATGCGCTTACAACTGTACACAATCGAACATGATTTTTCACAACATCAGGATATTTTCAATTCTTTAAACGAACAAATAAACTATATTTCAAAGTTATCCAATGAATATGACTTTGAACGCTTATCTCGTGTTGATAATTCGTATGTAGTCATGGAAAAAGTAGATGTTCCAAAACTTCTAAATACAATTATTTTAAAGTGGAATTTTTTATTTAAAGTCAACCAAATCTCTATTGTGTTAAACAATTGCGCAACTAACTGCCAATGGCGCAGTAATGAAATTTGGTTGCACCGATTATTTGATAATATCTTCCAAAATATAGTGCGTCATGCAGCATGTGATACATTGGAAATCACTTTGCAAACAAACGCAATTAACTTTAAGGATAATGGGATTGGGTTTAATGTGGAGGAAAAGGGCACTGGTTTACGTATCATCGAAGATATTTGTCGAGTACTTGAACTACAGAGTACAATCCAATCCAATGAAAACGGTACTCAAGTGACCATTTGCTATGCGCAATATTAATACTTTCAGTAAAGGCAACGGTTCGAAATTAAAAGCTGGTCAAAATCGTATTAAAACAGCTTATTACGTTCAACATGTATAACTGCTGTCACTCATATAAAACAATCGGAAGCTATTCATACAAGAATTGTGCCTTCTTTTGCTAAAGGTCATATTATAGAATAATAATTTATTAAGCTTCTTTTGACCTAAACGACGCTTTAAGAATTTTAGGTTGCAACAGTAACGCACTTGCATTAACACAAGGTTGCTTATTATCTTTGTTTACGATACATTGCAGTGAAATCGATTTATTTAAAGGGGTGTAAAGGTGGACCTATTACTCTGGATAACGATTGCTTTCATCATAATTGGAATTGTTGTTCTCACTTCTATGAAAAAAGAAATGGAAAGTAAGGTCGAGTATATAAAAGTAAATATGGACGACGGAGAAAATTCATCAAAAGCTAAATCTGTAATTTGGTGGATATGGAGCACTGCTGCTTGGGGGATAGTGAGTATATTTCTTATTGTTTGGTGTTTTCATAATCGCTTCGGATAATTGTTGGCTTCAAATGTGCTACAAAACAGGTACTTATGTAAACACTGAATAAGTATTACTGAAATGTCTATTTTTGAATAATATCGTACCTAATATTTATTATCGGCATCGAAATGAAGGTCAATCTGCCACGATTCTGTTTTTAAAAAAGGAATTATTCTTGTAGTTTTTCAACGCTATCTATTCAGGATAAATTAATAAGAGAGATATAAAGTTTAAGTCCTATAAAGCTAGTCTATTATAGTTATTCATAATTTTCGCTATACAATTAATTAAGGAGTGGAATGATGTTTTTCTTAACACGTGAACGACAGGAAGTATTCAACGCAGCACAGACATATCCATTTGAGGAAGAGATCGATGCTAAATTTGAAAATCATTTGTATGAGCATTTAAGCGAGTATGTAGGGATCTTACCAAAAAAGTTTCAGCAGGAAATTATTGAACGAACTTTATTTCGAAAGGATACGCTAATGGAAGAATTTGAAGAATGGTGCAATGTGACAATTGAGCAGTTCACAGCTAAGAGCCATGCTATTTATGAAAAGCGTGAAGCACTTGTTGAACATTTTAATCCGTCCGCACAAACCGTTTTTTCACAGTCATTTCATGATGGTAAAATTTTGAATGCTGAGCAACAAGGAACTAAATTTACACTTCTCCTAGATATGAGTGGCGGGTTTACAGTCGAATCAATTGTACAGTTAGAGTTTCAACATGCACAAACAGAAGGTCAACTTGAAGGATATTACGTATATGACGAATTAATAAAACAAGAGGATAGATTTGCATTACGAGTGTTATCTAGTTTTGGTAGCCCTTATGCTGAATGGACAATTTTCTTTAAAGATGTGACAGCAAACTACTTGTATCGTCCTGCAGTTTATATTGAACCAGGAGAAATCGCTACATGGGACGATTATGTGCTGGCGCTAAATGCAGATGACAAATACTATATTGTAAAAGATATGCACTTTGTAGAAATTGATTTAGCTAATCTTTCGCAAAAAGATAATGCGATTTATGCTGAAGGGGTATTACTAGGGCATACCTTTGAGGAAGCAAGAGAGCGAATTTATTGTGCTACTTACGAAAATCCGTATGCTCATTTTAGTGAGCCTATTCCGACTGATGAGTTGTCATTGGCTATGTTTGATTTAGACCAAAATATACGCGTTCGTGCTTTCAACACAATTTATGCACTAGGAGAGGATGCTGCAAATATCGTTAATGATACGCTACGTAAAGTCGATGTAAATACAGATGAAAATATGTATTTTGGCATTATAGCAAGTCATTTCGATCAACTCAGTTGTTTAGAGGATGATGTAAAACTGAAATGGCTTAAGGAATAACAAGAGTAAAGTTTATGGAACGATGGCGTAATCATCTTTGAACGAATTTATAGGCTATATATAAACCCACCTTAAAGTTGTTTCAACATATTATCAATATGTACTATAGGGAAATACCCTAGGATGATTTAAGAGATTTGTTAAAAGCGGATTGTTTTATGAAGTTTATAAAAAGATATAAATCACAGTGTGCAAAATATATGAAGACATAATACCAGCGTAGCAACATCTAGTACGGTAAGAGGTTCGGGTCAAAATGATATTGATCGTAAAAGGAGATTTATAAATAAAAAACCGACTTATAGTCGGTAAGAGCATTGTCAATATTGGTTTATAAAGAATAAAAACCAAACTGCGTGATTTTGTTCGTCTGAAGCATTTGAACTAAATTGGTTGCTAATATAAGGTATTGTATATTGTCGAGCCACACGATGATAAAATTCGACCGCTTCTTGTTCGTCTTTAAATGCAGTTAAAATTCCGCTTTTAAAATTTAATGGCAATGGCTCTGTTATTTGTGGAGAAGGGTGTTGACCAGTAAGGGAGGTATACATATAAGCAAAACCTTGGTAATGTCGCATTTCATCTTTTCTTATCTCTAGAATACGTTTTTTAACATCCTCATTTGGAGCAAGCTGAGCCAAGTGCTCATAAAATCGTATAGCATTATATTCGCCATTAATGGCTTTAACAAGATCGACAAGAAATTGATTATTTGAAGTTGGTTGTACGCCGTATTGCAATCGTTCACACTCCTTTTTAATAAGCTTTAAAAGTAACTGGCAGTAACATGTAATTATTGCATCATTTTTTTTACTTGTTTTAGTTCAATGATTATTTGGTCTATCTGTTTTTGCAAATTATCTACTTCTTTCGATTTATCACTATTTTGGTTTTGAGGATCCTGATTATTTGATTTTTCTAAAGCATTTAGTGCTAGACCTGCTGCAACTGCAGAAAGACCGTCACCCAATGTTGCGATGGATGCTCCGATATATGCTAATCTTGCTATTTCAATTTCCGTCGTTTCTAGATTTTGTTGTGGATTTTTTTTATGTCTATTCATTACTATATCCCCCTTTACTTTTATAGTGGAAAATAATCTTAACCGTATCCTATGTATTAAGGAAAAGAAAGGTGACGACCTAAATTTTTTGCAGGAACATTGTTGTAAAGAATAAGTCAAATGAATGTACTTTGGAAACGGATTTAGAGCGTCCATACGACAATGGTTGCTAATTATGATAATTTAGGAATGCCAAGAGCTAGTGGCATAGTGACACAACTGGTAAACGGAGAAGCACGCTACCCTGATGGCTAGTTAAGAATTGTGTACTCCCCTAAGGCCTCTTTAATTCAGAAAATTCAATTAAATAGATAAAGATTTCATTCATCATAATAACAGTTCAATTTTTGTTTCATTATATTAATATTTTCAGTTAAATTTCATTGATAGTGGATAGACTATTTTATAACAAGTGAAATAAACGTTGAATAAATTTTCTTGATGTTTGTTTTGATCTATTGTGTAAATTTTTTTAAAGAAGGAGGCAATTACGTGCCACTACACCCGTCCATTGTGCATTTTCCAATTGCATTATTATTAACAGCAACAGTAATAGAAGTCATCAATTTGTTTTTAAAGAAAGAGTATTTATTTAAGACAAGTACAATTTTGTTTGTAACAGGTTTTGTAACCGGTTTGGTTTCTTTTATGACAGGTGATGCAGCAGAAGAATTTGCGGAACAAAAATGGGGAGAAGTTATCGAATCGACAGTTGAATTACATGAAAATATGGCTTTATTATCTTTAATATTGTTTGGTGCAATTTCTATATTAAAATTATTTGGGCAGAAACTGAAAATTAATACAAAATGGATTGTAACTTTAGTAGTGATTTTAGGTATCATAGGTTCTTCTACATTAGCATATACCGGTCATCTGGGAGGTAAGATGGTGTATGAAAGTGAAAAATTAAGTAATACAAACAATTACGAATTGCCAGATCGTGATTAAAAAATTAGCGTGTATTCCCTATCTGTAAATGCTAGTTTTGCCAATTTCTTATAGCAAGTAATGTTATTTTGTGAATATTTGTTAGATCGTTAAAGTTGAGTACCATTTCTCAAATGATCATAATAAAAGCATTGATACTTGAATTTTCTACTTTTTTCACCTTCACCTACTTAGGGTATTGAAAGTTGTGCAAGTTCATAGCTCCTTGTGCCTTAAATGTTCATTACTACCTCTAAATAATACATGCTCTACAATGAAACACTTGAAAATAATCCCTCTTTTAGGGGGGAGAGGGATGCCCTTATTTTTCTATTTTAACGTGTTATTTTCAAGTGAATTCTGACGGTGGCGTGTGTCATTAATCATTTTTATTTTCCCATTACATAGTAATATGTAGAACAAAAGATTAAAAGAAATGGTTTTACATCATTTCTCAACATACTTTAAATGAAAAAACAATCATCCTCTTTTATTTTTTCTACAATACGATATATTAAAATAGAATAATTGAAAATATGCTAACCAAAGAGTAGGTGTTAATTAGATGGAGAATCACCCTTTAAATCAGGCAGAAATAGAAATGAAGCAATTAAAATATGCCCAGCAACATTTGGCAAATGAAAGAACATATTTAGCATGGATTCGAACGGCCATTTCCATTTTAGGGGTTGCTTTCTTGGCAACGAGTTTGCACTTTGCTATAGGAACGGTTCGAAATTTTTGGGTAGATTTTTTATCAGCCATAATTGGCTTGTTAGCTTGTTTATTTGGGATTTTAATTATCTTTACAGCTACATTTAATTATTCTGCAAAAAGAAAACAGATAGTGAATGAAGAGTTTGTTCCATCAAATAGACATATCATGTGGATTTCTTATTTTTTAATTATCTTAATATTATTGGTGGTTATTTACTTTTTGATGATTAGTTTATCATAGATTAAAGTCTATCCTCTTTTTTCACCAAATCTGACCTTATAGGTTTGAAAACACATAAAAAAGCCACAAATGTGAAGTGACCCCTAAAAGTTAGACACGGTTATTTCATTAGGCAGCTTGGGTAAAATGAGTTCGGTACTGCACCGAACTCATTTTTAATGTGCGCCCGGTATGCGTATGAACTATAGGGTGCAAGTCCCGAACCCCAAAGACAGAAGTAGAGGTTAGCCAAGAGCAAGGGTGTCCGTGGCGACGCGGAATCTGAAGGAAGCTGGAGCCAAAACACCGGTCCGAGGAACACGAATCTCATAGAAGGCTAGGTATGATTGGATGAGTTTGCATTACAAAACAAAGTCCTTTCTGTCGAAGGTCATATCGAGTAAATGAGGCGGATAGATGGTGTGAAAGTGCATACGCTTACCCGGGGAGGTCTGATGGAAACGTGAAGTACCCTTCATAACCTACTTGGTGACAAGTAGCTGAACCATCAGAAGTCAGCAGAGGTCATAGTACAAGTGAGTCTAGAATGACTTGGAAGGACTGAACAATTAAGAGAGAATAGCCCTTGGCATTCCATCTCGAATGAAGGAACACAGAAAACAGAGAAACCTCACGCTTAGAAAGTAATGGTGAAGTCCATGAGGGTATTTGCGGAGGGTGTAGTTCAGATGGGCATAAGAAGATAAGCTATTCACGGAAAGGAACGAGATGGTGATGTTGAATCAAATTCTAGCACGTCCGAATATGATACAAGCATTAAAGCGAGTGGAAGCGAATAAAGGAAGCCATGGAGTAGACATGATGCCCGTACAAACCTTACGTCAGCACATCCTCGAAAATTGGGCATCCATTAAAGCGCAAATTCTAGCGGGAACCTATGAACCGCAACCGGTACGTCGTGTCGAAATCCCGAAACCAGACAACGGTGTGCGTCTATTAGGAATCCCAACCGTGACAGACCGTTTGATTCAACAAGCTATATCGCAGATATTATCTAAGGAATATGACCAAACTTTCTCGGACAACAGTTATGGATTCTGACCAAATCGGAGTGCTCATGACGCAGTCCGAAAAGCGAAGGGTTATTTAAAAGAAGGTTATCGATGGGTTATTGATATGGATTTAGAGAAATTCTTCGATAAGGTTAATCATGACCGCTTAATGGCAACATTAGCGAAATGAATTTCAGATAAATCCTTATTAAAACTAATTCGTAAATATCTCCAAGCTGGTGTCATGATAAATGGAGTGGTTTCTAGTACAGAAGAAGGAACACCACAAGGTGGTCCTTTAAGTCCTTTACTTTCAAACTTCGTTCTAGATGAGCTAGATAAAGAGTTAGAGAAACGTGGACATAAGTTCGTTCGATACGCAGATGATTGCAATATTTATGTGAAGACAGAACGTGCAGGACTGCGAGTCATGGCGAGTGTACAACGATTTATCGAAGAAAGACTTCGACTGAAAGTCAATGAAAAGAAGTCAGCGGTAGACCGCCCGTGGAAACGGAAATTCTTAGGATTCAGTTTCACAGTTCATAAAGAACCTAAGGTTCGCATTGCGAAATCAAGCCTCGTTCGAATGAAAAAGAAAATACGAGAAATTACCTCAAGAAAGATGCCTTACTCCATGGAATACCGTATCGAGAAATTAAACCAATATTTAATTGGATGGTGCGGATATTTTGCGCTCGCAGACACCTCTTCAATATTCAACAGATTAGACAGTTGGATTAAGAGAAGGTTGCGAATGTGTCTTTGGAGAAATTGGAAGAAACCCCGAACAAGAGTCAGAAATCTCATTCGTTTAAAAGTTCCATACGGAAAAGCATACGAATGGGGAAATACACGAAAAGGATACTGGCGCACCTCAAAAAGCCCCATATTACACAGAACCCTCGGCAATTCCTATTGGGAAAGCCAAGGGCTGAAAAGTCTGCAAGTTCGTTATAAAACTTTGCGTTATTCATCTTAATTGAACCGCCGTATACGGAACCGTACGTACGGTGGTGTGAGAGGTCGGGAGTTAATCACTCCCTCCTACTCGATTTTTATATAGGCGGAACAATCTTATATTATATCTTCAACAGAAGTATCTTTTTGTAAGGAAAAGAGAAGAAAGAGGAGGGTTATTAATGTAATTTTTAAGCCAATTATTTCTATTTTATTACAAAAATCAGCTATTTAGACTATATTATTCTAAATAATTTAAATTAACAGTTTTTTTATTATTGTATAATTATACATTATGTGGTAAAAATATTTATGTGAACTTTTTGTAAAATAATTGTAAATATTATATTAAATCGAATTCATCGCTAGTAATAAAATTCGAGAAAAAACAACATCGAAATGGGATTGTAAATTTATTAATTATTTTTAAAGAGAAAGTTTATTATTTTAAAATAAAAAAATCGGGGGGATCACTATAATAAATATTCAACTTATAAATTCCAAAAATAAAAAATTATTTATAAGTGGAATGCTGTGTAATTCATTAGGGAATGGTATATTTCTAACAATATCCACCATATATTTTATCA
The DNA here is from genome assembly GCF_002982115.1 of Lysinibacillus sphaericus. Lineage (GTDB taxonomy): Bacteria > Bacillota > Bacilli > Bacillales_A > Planococcaceae > Lysinibacillus > Lysinibacillus sphaericus. The sequence goes on from NZ_CP019980.1 coordinate 2,249,036, forward strand.
ATATATTGAATATCTCAACTTGGATATATAGTTTTATTTTACTTTTAGGAGGGTTATTGGGGCTTTTTTCTGGCACTTTTTTCGGTCATTTAGCAGATAAAGTCGGTTCAAAACCAATATATTGCTTATCCCTATTAATTCAAGGTATTTGCTGTATAGGATATTTATTTGGAGGAAATATAGGCATTTTTATAGCCTGCTTGATTGGCAGTATTATTTTTGAAAAAGGAGCTTCAGCGGCTAGAGGTGCCATGATGGTAGAGATAGTTTCTAGAGAAGAAAGGGTGAAATTTAGAGCTTTAACTAGGGTAATTGTAAACGGAGCGGCTTGTATAGGAGCAGCTTTAGGTTCTATCGTGTTAATTTTAAATGCTGAGAGTGTTTTTTTAATAGCTATTTTATTTAATGGACTTACATTTGTTGCTACGTCCTTTATTTTTAAATGTATGTCTATAAAAGGAAAAAAACCGGTCGAACAAATTATATTAACTAATGATTCTATAAGTCAAAACACCTCAGTACTAACAGCTTTATCCGACAAAAGATTTCTTATTATCACATTATTAAATTCCGTTTTAGCATTACACTCATCAATAATTAATATAGCTATACCCATTTGGATTTCCCAATATAGTCAGTTGCCTATATGGCTAGTTTCAGCTGTAATTTTAATAAATACTATAGGTGTTATTTTATTTCAAGTGAAGGTTGGGGAAAACGTCAAATCAATAAGAGATGCAACAAAAGTTGCACAAAAAGCAGGGTTTTTATTAGCTATTACTTGCATTTTTATAGGAATGAGTAATACTGTCCCAATTTGGGCTGGAATAATTATGATTTTATTAGCTGGAATTAGTCAATTATTTGGAGAACTGTATCAAGCTGTTTCTGGCTGGACCTTTTCATTTGAATTGGCCCCTGAAGATGCTTATGGAAAATATCAGGGGATATTTAACGCTGGAAAAGATGCAAGCTTATTAGTATCCCCTCTGATTTTCACTTCATTAGTTTTACCTGCAGGGCTTTTGGGATGGGGAGCTTTAACTATACTTTTTATTTTAACTGCATTATGTACTGATAGATTGGTATATTCTAATAAATTATTAAAGGGATGAAATTATGATTTTAACTGGACCAGAAATTATAAAAGCACATAAAAATAAAGAAATAATTATAGAACCATTTTTATATGAACATGTAAACCCAAACAGTTATAATTTTCGAATTGGAAATAAACTTAGAATATATACGTCTGAGGAACTAGATCCCAAAAAATTAAACGAATATGAAGAAATTGAAATCACAGAAGAAGGATATCTATTAGAACCTAATAAATTATATTTAGCTCATACTATAGAAAAAATGGGAAGTAACAATTATGCACCTACTTTCGCAGCTCGATCATCAATTGCAAGGTTAGGATTATTTATTAATCTATCTGCTAGTTTAGGTGATATCGGTTTTATTGGGCAATGGACTTTACAATTGTGTGCGACACATCCTCTTAAAGTATATTCTGGGATGCCAATTGGTCAAATTATGTGGTGGAAACCAAAGGGAAGAATCGAATTGTACAATGGTAAATATCAAAGTTCTAATGGACCTAGAAGCAGTGAAATATACATGGATTTTAATAAAACTAAAAAGCATACATTATTACCGGTATTAGGAAGTTTAGTGAATGAAAATATTGTTGGTAATAAATTCAACTCATTATCAATCCTTAGTAAAGATTACCTTGTTCCTAAAGCCTTTTGTATTTCCACAGAATTTTTAGAGCAATTTATGTTTACAGCTCAAATTAAAACTCAATTATTTAATGAAATGATAGATATAAAATCAACAGTGGGCGCTTTTATAAGAGATTCGTCAAAGAAAATCAATTCAATAATGGAAGATATTTACATTAATGAACAGGGGATTGCCATTATTATAGAAAGGATAGATGAAATATTTGGGGATTGTAATGAGAAAGGAAAATATGCAATTAGATCGTCCGGTACTAATGAGGATGGTAAGCAAAATAGTTATGCAGGAATCCATGATTCTTTTCTTAATGTAAGTGGAATGAAAAACATCATAAAATCAATAGAAAAGGTAGTTAAATCATACTACTCAGCTACTGCAATTATCCAAAGAGTAACAAATGGTGATTTTTCAAGTAATCCAGAAATTGCTGTAATAGTGCAGGAGATGATTGATTCTCAAGAAGCAGGGGTAGCTTTTAGTGAAAAATATAATAATGAGATAATTGTTTCAATTGAATCAGTAAAAGGATTAGGCGAGCAATTGGTTTCTGGTGTTGTAGAATCTTCAAAAGAAATAGTCTCAAAAGAAAATTATTTAGAAAAGGAAAATAATATTCAAAAGATTTACTCCTTAGCATCCTCCATTCAAGAATACCATGGTTATGATGTAGATATAGAATGGAGTATTCTTCATGAAAAAATTTATCTTTTACAATGTAGACCTATTACCAAAAAAACGGTTAACGATAAAAAAGAAAATATAAAACAATTTTCTTTTTTTGATCTGTATCATGAGAATCCACCGAAAAGTTTTGAATTTAAAGAAGTTGCGGAGATTTATGTTTCCTATACTAACAAAAGGAAAAAATCTATTGAAATAGCGAATAAGTATGGCTTTAAAACATCTTTAGGTTTTGTATTAAATTACAATAAACTTGGCCTTCAAGATTTCAAATTTAATTCCAATAAATTATTAGAAAATATGTTTAAAAATAAAGAAGTAAATTCTTATTCTAAATTCGTTTTAGATTTTAACCAATTTTCAAGACAAATCATTATTGAAAAAGAAGAATTGGTTGATAATTTACTACAACATTTACCTAAAGATAGTGATTTTATCACTAATACAGTAATAATCAGACCATTTTTTAGTGGTGAAGCGGGGTTAATTGTTTCATCAGGAGAATTAGGAATGTTTATTGATATCTCAGAAAAAGGTTTGTTGAGCCTAAATAGAGGTATTATTGAATCTTCAAAAATTACTTTTAATGAAAAACATGAAATTATAAATATTAGCTCAAACTGTCCTCATTACATAATAGATGCAGTTAAAAAAAATCAACTAAATTTAGCAAATTGTGTTAATGAAATAAACTCTGAATTCAATACAACTACTACAGAATGGATTTACGAAAAAGGTATATTTTGTTTTATAGATTATTCTAATAAAGGAAAAGTCAATTATGAAAATATTATTAATACCTCAATAATCTCAAGAGGAGCAGCGAAAGGTAAAATATTTGATTTAACAAAATATTCAGAAGAATTACATAGACTCTCTATTGGAGCTGCGGTAAGTATAGATGATGAGAAAACTTTAGATCTCTCATATCACCAAGTAATTCAAGAAATTATTGAAGAACTTGAAAAATATAAGGAGAAGCCAATAGTTCTAGCAAAATTACCTTATGCTTGTTTATCTGGAATTTTAAATATAGCTTCGGGTTTTATTTTTGAAAAAGGATCTACTTTGTGTCATTTAGCTATATTACTTAGAGAAAATGATATTCCAGCAGTTGTTGCAAATAGAAAAATAAAGTCTGAGGAAGTAACAATAATCGAGGGTAATATTTATGAAAAATAATCTTTTAAAATTGATTTGTGGGGAAAGAGGCTATATTGATAAAAGCCCCGTTATAACACAATCTTTTATCAGTGTGATGTTCGACCAGAGCATATCGAGTGGGAAAATTCCAAATACTATAGTTATAGACATAGATAAGTTGGAAAATAAGATAAGAGAGATTGAAATTTACGATTCCAAAAATAAAAAAAGTTCATATAAGCAAATTTTTAACGAGAAATTTATTACTGGAATGCAAGTAAATAGTGAAATTATTCCAATAGAAATTTTTAAAACTAAAATTTTGTTGCCATTATGTTTGATGTATGAAAAAGATTGTGAAATTTACTTATTCAGCTATCTGAGAATATTAAATAATAAAATATTATTTATTTTTTCAGGAAAAGAATTTCGGGAAAAAATTGATAAGAATAATTTACTTACCTTATTTCAAGAAAAACATAGACAAAATGCTTTATTTTTCAATAATCATCAATGTTATTATAATAAATTATTTAAAGGAGAAGAAATTGAATATAAATATACATTACCAAAAAATGGTGATATATGGAAATTAACACAAGATTTTTATAACGATGTTAAATTAAATAAAATTCCAGAATATATACCTGAATTTGGGGATGAATTTCAATCGTGGGATTATGAAAATTATCTATTCGAAATTAATTCTCCTATTGAGGAAAGGGGTTATATATCATTTATTCCTTTAACAAAAGGCGGATATACAATTAAGCGAAAATGGTTTTCAGAAGACAGTGTGAAGAGAAGAGAAGTGCATTATAAAGAGACTGAAAAAATTAGTGATTATAAAAAATATATTCATGATAGATTTGGAGTAACTGGTAGAGAACTTCCTTCGTTTCAAAGAATACGCTACGATGTGAATTTTGAATCTATACTTACAGGTCATGTGTTTGGTGTGTATTTTGACTACTCATATTTACATTCTGATGAAACTAAAGTCTTGTGTCAATGTGAGCTAGAATATATTAGAACAAGGTCAATAAATAGAAATGATGAACGTGAAATGTTAGAACAATTTAATGAATTGGCAAATTATATGGATAAATTCTTTAAAGAGAGAGCGATTCCAACTAATAGAGGCGTTTATTCAAAACTATCATTTCTAAAAAATTGTATAAAGGAGAACAACGATGACTAAGAAGGTTATTCTTTTGGATTTAGAAGGTACTTTGTATACAAGAGAAGGATTGATAGAAGGAGCACTTGAATTAATTAATTCTTTGAAAAAAAAATATATTGTTCGTTTTATTACCAATTCAGATTCGAAGTCGCAACTATCAATATATTTACACTTAAAAAAATTAGGTTTTAATATCAAATCAGAAGAAATCTATACACCAAGTCGAATTATAAACACTTATTTTTTAAACAAGATTAAGTTAGCTTTCTTTTTAACATCAAAAGAAATAAAAGAGGAGTTTAAACAAAAAGGACAGATTGTAGAAAAATATAATGCTGATATTTGTCCTACTCATGTTGTTATGGGGGATCTAAAGGAGGTATTCGACTATAACTCAATCAATACAGCTTTTAGATATCTAGATAAAGGTGCAAAATTAATTCTTTTACAAGAAGGGTTATATTATTTATCAGATAACGAAAAAAATATTGATACAGGTTCTTTTGCTAATATTTTTCCCAAAAAAGTACAAGATGAAAGAATATTAATAGGAAAACCTTCTTCAATATTAATATCCGCAATAATGGATGAATTAAATATTAAAGATAAAAAGGATTTTTTAATTGTAGGTGACGATATTTTTTCAGATATTTTAATGGGGAATAATCTTGGGATTGATACAGCATTGGTTAAAACAGGAAAGTACAATTTACAAAAAGGGTTATCAACTTCTATAAAACCAAATTACTTATTAGAATCTGTAAAGTATTTAAGTGAAATACTGGAGGAAATATAAATAATGACATTAAATTGGTTTATTTTTGATGGTATACCGAAATGGTTACTAGAAAGGTTATTAAATACTGGAGAACTTCCATACTTTAAAAAAATTATAGATAGTGGAAGCTTTTTTGATACAAAACCTAGTTACCCAAATTGTCAAACTCCAGCAGCAATGGCCACATTGTTAACGGGACAGTCACAGCAAGAACATAAAATAAATGGTTATTGGATGCAAGGAAAAGAAGACCATAGAAAGTATGTGAATTCCTTATTGCAAGCAAGCCCTGAAGGAAGTTTAATTTGGGAGGATTTAAGTAAAGAAAATATCGAAATAGATTTAATACAAATACCTTGGTATAAAGAAACCTCTAAAAAAATAAATTTTGTTGGGGGTATTAATAATCGAATTTCACGAGAAAAATATTATGACTTATCCAATAGAGATATATTAAATATAGAAGATGAAGTTGGAATTATTAAGGCAATTAAAAAAGATGCTTTTACATGGCAATTAGAATCAAATAATTATTTTACTTGTATAAATGACAAAAAATGGACACTTTTTACTTCGAATAAAGGACATTCAGCGTGGTATAGGGTAGTAAATTCAAATGAAAAAGAATACTTAATTCGAACAGCAGTTTGGGAAATGGTTTATTCCTCCACTAGAAATGACTCTATTTTGTTGAATAAAACAATCGGTAAAAACCCTTTTCTAGGTGAAACTTTGGGTGGTATGTATAGAACAGGATTATTTGGAAAACAATTCTACATTGATGGAGATGGAACAGCAGAGAATCTATATTTAGATTTATATAAATTATCATTTGAATATTATAAGTTAGTACTAAATGAAATTTTTAAAAATAGAAGTGAAAACAAATTAAGAATAATTTATGTACCTTTCACAGACGATATCGGTCATGAACTTATAGGGTTTCTTAATTCTGATATTGAAATACCAAAAAAATATGAAATGAAAGCATTTGAATTACTGTTAAAAGTTTATAAATATGCCGATCAATTACTAGAAATCGCGTATGAAGAAGAAAAGGATTTTGATTTTGTAATTTCTTCCGACCATGGAATGAATGGCGTTAGCACAATGTTCCATCCAAATGATTTACTTGTATGTAACGGATACGCACAAAAACCAAGTGGCGATTTTGAAAATACAAATGAAAAAACATCACATGTAATATATCATGTTGTGAATAATGGTTTTATATACGAAAATACCAAAAATCATGATAATAAAATTTTAAAAGCTGCATTAACAAAATTAATAGATTATAGGCATCCTATTTCGAAAAAAAAAATGGTAAAGGAGCTAGTAGATATAAATGGGGAAAAAGTTAATTTACAAACATTTAACGATAAAAAATGTTATATAGTATTTGCTGAAAATGTAATGCCTAATCCAGAATTAACTAAAAATCTTAGCATAATTAGTAAACCTAATAGATCCGCTACGCATCATACTTATAATAGTGATAAATTAAATGGAATATTCATAAGTTCTTTTAAATTAAAAGAAAGTAGCATAAAAAGTAATACAGAAGTTAAATCCATAATTTTAAAAAAAATGAGGGGTAAAAATTGTCAATAAAGATATCGGTTATAGGAAAGTCGGGCGTAGGAAAATCTACTTTTTCAGAATTAGCACAGAAATTTTTTGAGGAAAAGGGTTGCTGCACGGAAATCATAAAATTATCTGAGCCATTGTATACATTACAACATCAATTTTATGAATTTTCTGATTGTGATATCACTGGTAAAAGTTTTCAAGATCAAATTTTGATGGAAAATATCGCTAATATATTGAGAGGGTTAAATCCCTATTCACTCGTTTCCCATTTCTCTAAAAGAATGAATAGGATAGATTGTGAAGTTATAATTAATGATGATCTTAGAGATCCATACATTGATGGGAAATATTTTTTAGATAATCAATTTTCTATTATTCGTATAGAAGCTGATGAATCTATAAGATTGTCGCGGTTGAAAAATCGAAATGACATTTCACGTTCAGATAAATCCTCAGAAAATATAAATTTAATACCTACAAATTTTATTATTGAAAACAATGGAGATTTAACGATGTATAAACAAAAAGTACATACTTTGTTGGAGGAAATATATGATATTAACAGGAAACGAGATTTACAAAGAAATTAATACAGGAAGAATAGTAATTGATAATTTCAAAATAGAAAATTTAGAACCAAATAGTTATGGGTTTTTAATCGGCAATAAAATATTGGAATATACTGATTATAATTTAGATTTTAAAAAAACACCAACAGTGGTAGAAAAAGAAATACCTAAAGATGGATTTGTGTTGGAACCAAATAAATTTTATCTAGCATCTACTTATGAAAGGATGGGGAGTAATTTTTACGCTGCTACATTATTAGCAGATTTATCGGTTTCTTCAATGGGAATGTGGATTCAACATTCTGCTCCACTTGGTCACCACGGAGCTATTATTCCTTGGACTCTAGAAATTAGGGTTTTAGAAAAGATCAGAATCTATCCTTTTATGAAAATTGGTAAAATAGCATTTTGGACTCTTCAAGGAGAAAACGACAAATACAATGGTAAATATATTGGCTCTGAAACAGTTGTGGCTTCTAGGTTTTCTCAAGATTTTTCTATTAATAGAAAAAGGTGATTTAATATGAAGAATATACTATTAATCGGAGCTAATAAAAAGGAATTTGCAAAGAAATTTGAATCTAAAGACAATATAAAACGGATATTGATTATAGAGGAATGGTATAAAGATCTATATTCAATTGAAAAGTATGAGATTGTAAAATATGTAAAATCAATTAATGATTATGAGGAAATAATTAAAAAAATAGAAGAAATAAAAAGTAAGATTGAAATAGAATCAATAATTGCTGTTTCAGAAAGAGCAATACTAACAGCAGGATTTGTTAGAAATTACTTAGGTATAAATGGAATGTCTTATGATGATTCTTTGCTATTTACAAATAAATATATAATGAAAGAAAAGTTCTCAAAATTGGGTTATTGCTTGCCATGCATATCGTTTGAAGATTTTAAAATTGATACAAGTAATAAATTTCCTATGATTATAAAACCGATATATGGTTCCGCTGCAAAAGGAATTCAAAAAATTAATAGTTTTACGGACTTTCAAACTAAAATAAAATTGATAGCTGATAAAGACGTAATTATCGAGCCATTTCTAAAAATAAAAAAAGAATTTCATATTGATTCAATAGTAATTAATGGTAAGGTACTATTTTATTCAATATCAGAATACTTTACTCCAATGTTAGAAAGAGAACATGGATCCTTTATGATTGGGGAGAATCATAAATTATATAAAGAACTAAAAAGTTTAAATGAAAATATTATCAACCACATAAATATTCAAGACTCATATGTAACTCATGCTGAATTTCTATTAGATGAAGATTATAACTTATATCTTGGCGAAATAGCTTGTAGGCCAGGTGGAGGTAAAATAATAGATTTAATAAACAGAGTGTATAGTATTGACTTTGATGATGTAGTAATAGAACTAAGTTTGAATAATATGATTGGAGTAATTGAACGAATTAAACAAATAAAAAATAAAAAATATGATACTAGAATTAATGCATGGTTTGGCTTACCGACAAAAAGTGGAATGGTTTCATCGATTTCAGAAAATACAACTTTTTTAAAGATTAAGGGTGTATTTGATTCAAAAGTTGAACTAAAAAAAGGAGATATAGTGAATAAGAATTTTCATTCATCATCAATCTCTGGTTATGTATTATTTAAAGGTAATACAATAGAAGAAGTACAATCAATAAAAAATAAAATAGAAAACAACTTTACTTTAAACACAATAAATGAAGGAGAAAATTATGATTAAATTTCTTTTAATGCAACAACCATCTTCTACATCTTTAATTGATCACCATCTATTTGAAATGTATAAAGGAAATCTTGAGATTGTTTTAATAACAGGAAAAGAAAGTAAAAGGAAAGTGTTTCATAACAATACTAAAGTTGTTCATTTAAATAATTACTTTGCTGAAGAAGCTTTTAAAGAAATATGTGATGTAATTGAAAAATTCAAACCCGATTTTATAGCATCAAATTCTGAAAAAGATGTTTATAGAGTATCCTGTTTAAGGTCTTTATTTAATATTCAAGGCTTAAAGTCGAATTTTGGAATATTCTTTAGAGACAAAGTTAAAATGAAAAGTCTATTTGAAATGGCAAACATCCCGTATACACCATATTGTCATCCATATTCTCTAGAAGAAATAGTAGATTTTCAAAATGAGCATAAAAAAATAGTTCTAAAGCCAATTAGCGGAGCTGGTTCAGTAGGTGTTGAAATTTTTGAAAATTCAGAAGAGATTTTAAAGTATTTTAAAAATCATGGCAATGTAATGGACTTAATTAACGGTAGTTACATACTTGAAAAATTTATAAACGGAAATGTATTTCATGTAGATGTTCTAAGCTATAAAAATAATCCATTATTAATAATACCGTCGAAATATGTGAATCCGCCTCATGAATTTTTGCAAAAAAATATTGGAGGAGTCTTATTACAGGAATCATCCATGGAATATAAGATTCTTAAGGAGTATTCAGAAAAAATTTACAGTGTTCTTCCAGAGGAACAGTATATAACAGCAATTCATTTTGAGGTATTTCAAGATGAGTATGGGAATTTTTATGCTGGTGAAGTAGCAGCAAGAACAGGCGGAGGTATGATAAAAGATAATATTACTCAAAAATATAAAATTAATATCTCCCTAGCTAGTTATGATTTATGGATTAGCCCTAAACAACTAGAAAAACAAATAGGTGAAAAAGAAAATAATTTATCTTATGGTTACTTTATGATAACGAGTGATGCTTATTGTGTGGAAAAATTAAATAAAGAAGAGTTTGAAATTGAGAAACTGTGGATTGCTGACAAAGCTATTAATAAGCATGCGACTTCATCGGTAGATGCCAAAGCCGGTATGCTTTTGAAAGGTGAAAATGAAAAAGAAGTTATTCGAAAAATAAATAACATAGAAAGTATACTGAAAATAAATAATTAAAGAGGGCAGTATCATGAGGTTTGCAGTTATATCAGATATTCATGGAAATAAAGATGCATTACATGCTGTTATAAAAGATATTCGGTCTCGTAAAATTAATGATATTTTCAATTTAGGAGATAGCTTATATGGACCATTATTTCCAATAGAGACATATAGAATGATAAAAGAAGCAAATATAAAAAGTATAAAAGGAAATTGCGATAGATTACTAGAATCTAATTTTTCAGAAAATCCTACAGTCCAATATTGTATTGATAAGTTAGAAGAAGAGCATAGAGAGTGGTTAAGAAATCTTCCTTTTTCTATTGAAGTAGACGATTTATATTTTTGTCATGCTTCTCCCACAAGTGACGAAGAATATTTGGTTAATCAAATAAGTAATGGAAATTTAACAATTAAAGATAATAATGAGCTGGTCAATGAATCTGAAAAAGTAACACAAAATATTATATTTTGCGGTCATTCACATATCCCTATGATAACTTATTTGCCAAATAACAAAGTAATAGTTAATCCAGGAAGTGTAGGTTTACCGGCATATGAAGAATTTGAACCATTTTACTATAAAATGGAGTCAGGGAATCCTTTGGCGAAATATGTAATAGTTGAGAAGATTGACAACGAATATTCATTTGAGCAGATATCTATTCCGTATAATACCTCACTATCAATATTTTATAGTAATCTAAATAATAGGAAAGATTGGGCGACTGCATTGGAAAAGGGTAAATTTTGAGTTTTATTTTGTTGATTAAACGAATATAAATGAATAATCCAAGTTTTCATGGCGTGGTCATTAATTATTAAAAAATTTACAAGCAATATTGTTTTGGTATATTCTACTGTGATATGAAAACTGAAGAATTAAAAATAAGTATAGTTCATTATTTTGAACTATACTTCAGATTGTCGACAAAAGGCATCAAGAAGTTTTAAACTTGATGCCTTTTGTTATTTTTTATAGTAAATAATTGGATTTTATTCCCGAGTTGACCATACTCTATGAGCAGATCTATCTCCTTAAGCAGCTTGCCATGTCCAAGTAGCAAGCTTTTTCAAGTTCATGGCAGCAAAAGTAAGCATCGCCTTCATGGACAATTTTTTAAGACCCCTTAAGGTTGTCCATCGCATACCATGCTTTTCTTTTGCATCTGCAAAGACACGTTCAATCGTTTCTTTGCGCTTTGCATAAATTTGTTTAATAGCATATGAATGACGTAAATGTTCAGCTTCTTCCATATATGTTTCCCATATATGACGTTGAATAAGTTTTTGATGATTCTTGCTTTCTGTACATTGTGATAACCAGGGGCAATTCGCACAAATCGTTGGATTCGATTTATATTGGCGATACCCTTCCTTTGTGGTTGTCGTATATTTCAATACCTGCCCTTGTGGGCAAAGATAACAATTATAGTACTCATCGTACACATATTCATGCTTTCGAAAGAAACCATCTTTTGTTTTAGGACGTGTATAAGGGAGAACAGGTAACATTTGATTCTCTAATAAAAAGTTAGTGATGGCAGGTGTTTTATAAGCAGCATCCGCAGCAATCGCTAATGGCTTTTTCACTTTTTCAATGATTTTTTCAACAAGTGGCTGCAATACATAGCTATCGTGCACATTTCCTGGAGTCACAATCGTACCTAATACAAAGCCTTTTTCATCTGTCGCTGCATGAAATGAATACGCAAACTGCTTAGTCCGTTCATCCTTAACATAATAACCACTCTCAGGGTCTGTCGTACTTTCCTTGATTTCTTTCCATTCGTCTTTTTCAAATTTCTCTGGTGGGAAGGGCTTTTTTCCGTGTTCCTCACGATCAATATTTAATTCCAGTTGAAGTTTCTCTTCATAAGCACGTGTTTCTTTTCGAACGACTTTTTTATCATACTTTCGCTTATTTGTATTTTTTGAAAACCCCTTGCTATGCGAGGGGTTCTAAAGAGCTTCTAGCTATGGACAAGAAAAAATCCCCAGCCGTACAATAAATTCAGGTCTGGTCAACCGACTTCGTACGAAAGGGGATCCAAATGGATAATAAAAGTTTAGCACACACAACATGGAATTGTAAGTATCACATCGTCTTTGCGCCAAAATATAGAAGGCAGATTATTTATGGACAAATTAAAGTAGATGTAGGTAGAATTCTTCGCCAGTTATGTGAAAGAAAAGGAGTAGAAATTATAGAAGCAACAGCCTGTCCTGATCATATTCATATGTTGGTAAGTATTCCACCAAAATTAAGTGTTTCATCGTTTGTGGGTTATTTGAAAGGGAAAAGTAGTTTAATGATATTCGACCGACATGCGAACCTGAAATACAAATATGGAAACAGGAAGTTTTGGTGTCGCGGATATTATGTAGATACAGTAGGAAGAAACAGAAAAATCATTCAGGAATATATAAAAAATCAATTACAAGAGGATATTCTTGAGGATCAAATGAGCATGAAAGAATTCATTGATCCATTTACAGGAGAAGAAATAAAAGCAAAAAAGCGAAAATGATAAAACCACTTTAGTGGTAGCGTGAAAACGGAGTGCGGTTGGCGGACCTTTCAGTGTGTCTTTAGACATGGGCCAGTACCCCAGCGTTTCACGCGTAGAGCAAACCACCAGTTAGACTGGTGGTTCTGATTAGCGCTTGCCTTTACATGCGTGGAATCAATAAATACATGGTCTGCATGCAGGAGACCCTTCTTCATAATTTCTTTTAGAATACGATAGAAAATTTGTTCAAACACATCTGTGTCTTGAAACCGTCGCACATAATTTTTACCGAAGGTAGAGAAGTGTGGAACTTCTGTATGGAAGCCAAATCCTAAAAACCAACGATAGGCCATGTTCGTTTCAATTTCTTTAATAGTTTGAAGCATTGAGCGAATACCGAAAACATATTGAATAAAGGTCATTTTAAAGAGAACAACAGGGTCAATACTTGGACGCCCTAAAGATGAATAGAGGTTTTCCACTAATGGATAGATAAACGAAAAATCAATCGCTGCCTCTAGTTTTCGGACTAAATGGTCTTGTGGCACCAATTGGTCAATTGTCAGTATTTCTAATTGTTCACGTTCATTGATTTGATTTTTTTCGACATCATTTTCCATCACCTCAAATAGATTATTTTATTTATAGTTGATTGATAGCAATTCATATCAAGTTGATTGGAGCGAAGGGCGGGCGACCATAGCCGTGTACTTTAGAAGAAATATTGAAGTTCTAATTGATAATTTTTCAAAAGCTTAATGTTGTATAGGATTGTTTTTGGAAGTTATAATTATGGTGTTTAGATATGGGCATAACAAATAAACCCAAAATAAAGAAATACCTTATTTTGGATTTTTGTGTGTCCAATCAAACAAATAAAGTGTGCTGTTGTAGCTTTGTGCTTTTTAAGTTGTATTTTTCTGTGGTGGGAATAAGACGCTTAAGGAACAAACTCCAACTCCGCATACTTTTTTTAGCTTCGAAAATAAGGTGGTTTATCCTATTCGAAAACATACGGATAGATAAATCTTCACTGATGAATTTATTGCATGTTTTCCAAACAATCTTTCGAAGATAACCTGTGGTCATCATACTTAGTAACATAACGATACATTGGCTATAGATATGGCATAACCAACGTTCCACTTTCATGTCTTTTATTTGATGAAGTTTTAAATGGGACTTCCATGTTTTGAAACGAAGTTCAATCTGCCAGCGAAGACGGTATAACTGCGTTATTTTTTCGGCAGAAATTGTTCGCGGCAAATTCGTTATGTAAATCGTCAATCCCGAAAGTGAAGCAACATGTTCTTTTGGAATAGAGCGAGATTTTTTTTGATAACTTCTCAATCTCTTTTTGACATTTTTTTCTTCTTGTTTCTCATCATGACGATAAATAATACAGCGTGTGCACATTTTTTTATGTCTGCCGACATAAATCTTATCCCATTCTCGATACTGTCCCCTAGGTAATGTTTTCAATTCTTCTTCCATGTATAGACGCTGGTAGCGATGTTTTTCAATGAAAGAACCATCTGGATGACAAGGAGGATTATCGACTTCGAGAAAGAATTGCGAATCCATTCTAGCTCTTGATAGATAAAAGGCTTCCGATTGGTGAATTTGTTCAAAAACATCCAAATGATAATACCCTAAATCCTGCAAGAATAAATCCCCTTTTTTGTATCTGCAGACTTCCCATCTTCTAAACGAAACCAAAGTAATTTCTCACTTACATAATCAAATTCAAATTGGATTTTCGCACCGGCATCTCTCGTTCCTTTAAAATGTTTTTCATATGCTTTTGGCAGTTTAAAACTTGTACTATCCAAAATTCGAACACGTTTAAATGGATATTTTTTCTTGACCTTCATTTCTGCCAATGGGGCCTGTAATTGATATTGAAATAGACGCTCAAATAGTGATTTAAAAAAGTCGACAGTTTCGGTCGTAAATCGTTTATTTAAACCTGATTTAGTGATGCGTATCTGATGGTTCTCTAAATCACGGCATAGACAATTTAATGAAGGCTGTACAAGATTCGCGTTTTGTCGAAAGACAAGTGAGACAAAGTCAGATGCAGAAATTTGACGTTCTCGTTTAATAAATCCCGTCTCTCTGGCTAGCTCTTCAAGATGATACGGGTGGAAAAGTCGAAAACATTCTTTCAAATACAAATTGTGTTGATTGTACATAAAAAAACCTCCTCTAAGTTTTCATTTTTATACTAACTTAGAAGAGGTATTTATTAAAAATAATTTAATTTAGCTTAAGTACACGGCTATGGGCGGGCGACTCCTGCGGGAACGCACAGTACGTAAGACGCAACAGACCACGCGTTAGCGAGGGTTGCGGCTTACGATGTGCCCGCGGAAAGCGCCCGAACGTAGCGGAAATCAACGGGAGTAGACATCTATTTTTATTTTAAAATGAAAAAAGACTGTAGGCAAACTCGAAATTTTTCGAGTTTGTCTACAGTCTGAAGTATAGTTCATTATTTGAACTATACTTGTTTTTGTATATATGACTTACTATCAGATGTGGCTAGAAGTGATGTAGATTATAAAAAAAGTCCAACAGGCATTGCTCACTATGTTGTCCAATAATGATGTGGAATCTACCAAATGTTATTCAATTAACGTGTTGTGGCTTTTTGGTATGATTAAAAATTTATCTAATATGTTTTCACCAATTTCATCATTGTTCGATTAATTTGTATTTGGTAAAATAATGAAAAAACAGGAGGAATCAATATGATCAAATACCCGCGCTTAGAAAAAGATGCAACAATCGGAGTAACGGCACCTTCATCAGGGGTTCCGGAGGGGCTACATGAGATGTTTAAACAATCCTGTGAGCGTCTGAAATCGAAAGGTTTTCATATTATTTGTGGTGATACGGTTTGGACTCAAGAAAAAGCTAAATCAGCTTCTGCCGAAAAACGGGCGGATGAGTTTAATGAAATGATGAGTGCCGATCATATAAATATCATCATTCCTCCATGGGGTGGGGAACTGTTAATTGAAATACTTGATAAAATTGATTTTGAACAGATAAAAAACAAATGGGTAGTAGGATATTCAGATATCAGTGCATTATTATTAGCAATTACATTAAAAACAGGTATAGCTACTGCTCATGGTACTAATCTTGTAGATTTAAGAGGCGAATATTCAGATGACACTACTGCCATGTGGCAGGCTGTATTATCGACTAATAGTGGGGAATCTGTCCTGCAATATTCATCATCTAAATATCAAAAGGAATGGCAACACAATGCTCCCTCGCTATGTGTTTTTCATTTAACAGAACAAACTTATTGGAAAACTGTGTCCAATCAACAAGTACAGATACAAGGCCGTTTACTTGGCGGATGTATAGACGTGATTAGACATTTGATTGGGACAGCTTATGGTGATGTCCAAACCTTTAGAAAACAATATATCAGTGGGGAGCCTGTGTTATGGTATTTAGAGAATTGTGAATTAAACACACCAGATTTAAAAAGGTCATTAGTTCAAATGAAGCTTGCTGGTTGGTTTGAGCAATGTGCAGGGATTATGTTCGGTCGAAGTGATGCGAATACGCCTGTAAATAATTACACAGTGGAAGATGTTTATAATGAGCTGTCTGATGAGCTTGGGATACCTATTATTTATAATGTGGATTGTGGTCATGTTCCTCCACAAATAACTTTTATCAATGGTGCTTATGCTGAAGTAGAGGTAGTAGAGGGCAAAGGAATTGTTTTGCAAATCTTTAAGTAAAGTCAGAGAAAAAGAGGAGAGGTGTTATGAAATATACTTGTCCTTGTTGTGGATATAAAACATTAGACGAAGAACCCCCAGGAACTTATGCCATATGTACAATTTGTTTTTGGGAAGATGATGGCGTTCAATGGGATGACCCTGATTGGGAAGGAGGAGCTAATCTTCCATCCTTAAGGCAAGCCCAAAAAACTTTATGGTATTTGGGGCTTGTGAAGAAAGATGCATAGAGTTTGTCAGAAAACCTAATGATAAAGATGAAAAAGATCTTAATTGGAAACAGTTAATTTAGAATTTAGGAGGTAGTTGAACTGAGTCATTGTTCATTTATCGCAACAAATTATGCAATGCCAGAAGTGGAAACAAAAGCGAAGACGATTACTGCTAGGGAAGCTATGGAATTAGCATCAAACCACATGAGTTGGTACCTTGGGAGAAGATGGATCCTAGTGCCCAAATAGTAGTAGTTGAAAATAATGAGGACTTTAATGAGTTGGTCATTAAAAAGGATGCTTACTATGATGTTAGTGGATATACAAGTTATCCATTTATTTATGAAGTTACTTTTATATATTCGGAATTAAGGGCAAAGCATTTACTGGCGTACCTAGAGAAAAATATTAGAGAAGAGCAAATCGTAGAATTATGGAGGGTATGGATTGGTCATGACGAGAATGAACTACATATACCGTATGTTAACGTAAACTACGAAGCAACAAAATGAACAGAATCATCCGTGACTAAGAAAGATTATGTCAGCCAGCATAGTCTTTTTTATTGCCACCAAAAATACATAGGTTTGAATAAAGCTAGTGGTTCATAATTGTCGAGGACCAAAGGGTGGTCGCTATTCGTGTTATAATAAAAACATCTTGTTTGACGAAGTATCCATTGAAAGTAAATGGGTTGTCGGTGTGTTTTTTCTTTGGTAGCACCACAACCATCCATCATGAAGCTGTCACGTAATAATGCATGCGGTCTAATAAACGAAAATAAGGGAACTTTTTTTCTCGTCTGGAGTGATAATATGTTTATTACAATAAGTGATGTTTTGAACATGGAGGGATTTGAAGATGTAGAAGTCCTTGCAGGAGAGACTGGATTGAGCCGTAGAGTTGAAAATGTCTATTTTATGGAAGTTCCGGATATTTACGCATATATCGATCAAAACGGATTGCTACTCACTACCTTGTATCCTGTTGCTGATAAACCAGAGCATATTGAAACACTAATTCCAAAATTAGCTGAATTGAATCTTGCAGGAATTGCCATTAAGCCAGGAAGATATGTCGCTGAAATTCCAACCATTATGGTGGAGCAAGCAAATGAACTTGGTATTCCGCTAATGAAGCTACCACATGGTGCAAACTTATCTACACTCACTAATCAAGTACTGACAAAGTTTTTAGACGTAAAGACATCGCTGTTGGAATTTCGAAATAAGATGCATCAGCAATTACTGGAGTTATTATTGGAGGGCACAGATGTCAACAAGTTCGTGCATTCGATTGCTAGTCTTGTTAATGCCCCAGTCTTGCTTCTTAACAATGATTTTGAATATGTCGGGTCTTCACTTCACAACGAACATAAAATTTCAATCCAACACAAGGCGTACAATTCAGATGCGAGCAAAAGCACATTTTCTGTGCAAGTCGATGATACCGTTTATGACAAAAATGATTTGTTTATTCAGTGCATTTTTGCAGGAGGCAATGACTATGGCTTTTTGGTTATATTGTTAGAAAAAGAAAAAAATCTAACAGAGGATTTAATTATTGCTATTGAACAAGCCTCCTTTATAATCGCTTTTTTATTTCAAACAGAGCAAACATTGCTTCAAAAAGAAAGAAATCATTTAAGCAGTTTTGTCCGAGACATTTTTCATAATCAATATACTTCCCAAACGGAAATGATTGAAAAAGCGAAAGTGTTTAGATGGAACTTGCAATTTCCACTTGTTCTAGTAAGTATCAAAACAAATGAGAAAGATAGCGAAAAGAAATTGGCGATATTTCACAAAATGCTTGATTCAGGTCTAATTGAGGGCTCGGCTTCTAAAATGGTGGATGTTCCGATAGAAAATTGCAAAGTTCTTTATATTAATGACTCTTTAGTATGTTTTATTAGTCTGGTGTCTGAAAAGAATGTTCGGAAAAAACTCCAAAATCTAGGGGACACGATAGTCACGCTGTTTGAGAAAAATGGGCATCTTGGGGTTAGTATATCCGATACAGTCCATCATTTTAACCAAATGAAAGAGTACTATGACAATTCAACATTAGTGTTTCAAGTTTATAAAGAACTTTTACAAAAACAGTCCTACGTTCATTTTTATGGCGATATCGGCTTGTTCCGACTGTTTCATTATGTTGATAATCTTTACATGCTGGAAGATTTCGTAACCGAAAAATTAGGGAAAGTGTTCGAATATGATAAAAAGAAAAATACAAATCTTTTAGAAACGCTTAAGTACTACATTAAAAATAATACAAATGTGCAAAAAACGGCAGATGATATGTTTGTTCATTATAATACGATGCGTTACCGAATCAATAAGCTGAAAGAACTTGGCATCGACGGTGAGGACGGCTTCGAATTAACAGAAATTTCATTAGCTTACCAATTGCATCGATACTTACAACTGAAAAAAGGGTGAGGGTGAAGAACCCTAGCGACGACTTTACGTTGGACATTGTCTTCTCGACAATGTCTTTTTTTTGTAAAAAAGGCGTTATGCTTTGTAGAAAGTTGCCAATTAAAAGAGAAATAAATATCAACTTCTTACAATGATTAAAACGCTTTCAAATGCTATCATGTAGGTATTGAAGGAGGGAGGTTTCAATAAACAGCAGTCATCATAGACGATTTAGGTATTTAGTTTCTGTATTACACTTTGGAATACAAGGAGTGTTGGAAATGCGTGACTATCTTTTGTCTTTAGCCGGTGGTTTGATTGTAGGGATATTATTTTCTTTAGTTAAGTTACCGTTACCTGCCCCTCCTTTGGTAGGTATATTTGGAATGGTAGGTATATTTTTAGGAGGTGTACTAATGGATTCTCTTTTCAATTCTCTCAAAGAAAAGAGAAATGTGAGTACGTAAACGAACCACCAGAAAATGTTTGGTTATGCGGTTTTTAATGAATACATCCCACTAAAAAAGGAGAATGTAAGATGTTGCAGATTATCTTGTCATTCATAGGAGGTTTACTTGTAGGCATTTTATTCAAATTCATCAAGCTGCCAGTGCCGGCTCCCCCTCTTATTGGTATTGTTGGGGTAGTAGGAATCTTTCTAGGTGCTGAGCTAGTAAACGCTGTCCTGCGTCTTTTCTAAAAAGACATAAAATCTTCTTCCTTCATTAGGCTAACTTATAACGTCGGATTATAAACGTTTGAGTTAAGTTGCCTATCTCCATATAATGGACTCAAGTTTTTCCTGTATTATTTTCCGTTTCATCAAAAAAATCATTGCGGTCAGTTTTCTAAAGCTAGATGTTTTGAATACCATTCGAGAGGGAGATCTACATGAATAAAGTATATACGATAGAAGCGAAACCTTATAGTTTTGAATTTGAGTTAGAAACAACAGCGTTAATCATTATTGATATGCAGCGTGACTTTTGTGCACCGGGTGGCTTTGGTGAAAAGCTAGGGAATGATATTACGCTAACACGCTCCATTATTCCTACTATTAAGACGGTTTTGGAAGTTGCACGTGAAAAGGGTATGATGGTTATCTACACTCGTGAAGGGCATCGCCTAGATTTATCAGATTGCCCGCCAAGTAAATTAAAACGCGGCAGCAAGCAAGGAGCAGGCATTGGTGATGAAGGTCCAATGGGAAGAATTCTTATCCGCGGTGAGTATGGTCATGATATTGTGGACGAGCTAAAGCCTGTTGAAGGCGAAGTTATTATTGATAAACCTGGAAAAGGTTCTTTTTATCAAACAGATCTTGAAGTGATTTTAAACAATAAAGGTATTACACATTTGCTTGTTGCAGGGGTAACGACTCATGTCTGTGTTCAAACGACGATTCGTGAAGCGAATGACCGTGGATTTGACTGTTTACTACTTGAAGATTGCTCAGCAGCATTTGATCCAAAAGACCATGAAGACTCCATTCACATGATTAACCAGCAAGGTGGCATCTTTGGGTGGACAGCTCCGTCGAAAAATTTGCTTGTTGCACTTGAAGATTAACGAAGAAAGCATTTGCACGAAGTATTTACTAAAGCGTTCTCATTTAAGAGAATAAACAGTTGAGGGCATGCTACATTCACATGTCCAATGCATGCCCGTATCCGTAATTCTACTAGCTATCATGAGAATATGGTGATATCTATGGTTCCAACATATACAGGTAAAATCAATCAGATGGACGGTCGTCTACTTGAATGGTTGCGCCAACAATCCATTGGTGAACCAATTGGAGTAGTCCACAGTGTTTTCGATAATGTAGTAAATTTCACAACTGATGACGGTACAATGCTCTTTTCTTTAGCAAAAAACGAGGTGATTCAATCACCTAGCATGATGAAAACCTGTCAGAATGACTATTTTTCTAAGATGTGTTCGACCATAATGTTGACTAAATCTATTTGTTTAATTGATTATAATTTATTGAAAATCAACGATTGGCAATGGGATTTTTCCAATGCGGCCATTTGGAATAGGAATATTAAGCCGCACTGTCAAGCAAAGCTAAAGCCAACTGTATCCCGCTTGCGGCTATTAAACAATTTTATCCTACAACACGGAGCAACAGGAGGAATCTACGCGGCGTGGAAAAGCTTCACGTATCCAGACTGGGAAGTTCCTATGGCTACACGAAAAAATATCTATTTCTCCCCGTTTCTTGAAGGGTTAGAGCAGCTAAAAGATGATATGAAGGCAGATAAGTTTGACAGGTTTTTTGATAACTTTGCGGGACTTGGCATGGGGTTAACACCGTCTGGCGATGATTTTCTAACAGGGTTATTAGCTACCTGGCAGTATTTTGAATCCCCACTATATAAAAAAATGGAAAGCTGTAGCGCAAAATGGTTGCAGAGATTGAAAGGTAGAACGACTACGGTAAGCTATTTTATGCTAAAGCAATGCCTGGAGGGACAGGTCAACGAAGCTTTACTTAATGTATTGGACAACATAGATGGTAATCCAATCCCTCATTTACAGCGTATTTTAGAAATGGGATCGACCTCTGGGACAGATATGCTGACTGGTGTTAGCGTAGCATATCAACAGCTTATCGACCTAAAGGAGGAAAAATAATTATGACATCTAAAGTATTGATAGAAAGTAACGCCTATCATGACTCGGTAACATTAATGTCACTATCAAGCAAAATAAATCGTATGGATGGCGTCGAGCAGGCCGTTGTTTCGATGGCAACCGAAATGAACAAAGAGTTGCTAGAAAACATTGGTCTGCTAACGGATGAGGCGAAAGTAGCTACGGGAAATGATTTAATTATTGCCTTGATTACAGATACAGATGAGCGAGCAGAGGAAGTGATAACACTTATCCACACAGAATTAACTTCCAAAAAGGTAAAGAAAGGAAAAGACAATTATCATACAGCGAAAACGCTGACTTCTGCATTGCATCTCTTACCGAATGCTAATATGGCGATTATCTCCGTTCCAGGAAAATATGCAGCGCGCGAAGCGAGTCAAGCCTTAAAAAAAGGCATGCACGTTATGTTGTTCAGTGACAATGTAAGTATGGAAGATGAAAAAGTTTTGAAGGAAATAGGGAGAGACAACGGTTTATTCGTTATGGGGCCAGACTGCGGGACAGCAATTATCAATCGCAGTGGACTGTGCTTTGCCAATAAAGTAAGCGAAGGAGGCATTGGACTAGTGGCAGCCTCTGGAACAGGGCTACAGGAAGTGACGGTACAAATTGATCGACTTGGTTACGGTATTACACAGGCAATTGGTACGGGAGGTCGCGATCTCCATGAATCAATTGGCGGAATTATGATGCTTCAAGGGCTTCAAGCATTGGAGAACGATGACAATACAAAGGTCATCACATTAATTTCTAAACCTCCAGCGCGAAATGTTCAGGACAAAATTCTTGCAGAAGTGAAAAAATGCCGAAAACCCGTTGTAGTTTGCTTTTTAGATGGTGATGCAAAAGCAGTTGAGGCAGCAGGAGCCAACTTTTCTCCTACATTAATTGATGCTGCCCGCAAATCTGTTCAATTACTTGATACGCAAGCCGTAATCGAAACGGACATTGCAAAGAGCGTTCAACGATGGATTGCTGAAGAAAAAGCAAAATTAGCAGATGTTCAGCAAGACATTCGTGGATTATTCTGCGGTGGTACACTGACAGCAGAAGCATTATCCATTCTCCGCTCTTCAGGAATAAGCGTAAAAAGTAATGTCGCTAAAAAAGAGGAAGAGAAACTTAACGACATTACCTATAGTGTAGGTCATACGTTGCTTGATATGGGCGATGATGAATTTACAAAAGGTAAACCACATCCGATGATAGAGCCTTCACTTAGAAATGAGCGGATTCTTCAAGAAGCACGAGACCCTCAAACTGCTGTTCTGTTATTAGACTTTGAATTGGGATATGGTGCCCATGAAGATCCGGTAGGTGTAACACTAGAGACGCTTCAATTAGCAAGAGACGAGGCTACACAGGCAGGAAGGCACTTGCCAATCGTTACTTATATTTGCGGCACTTCTAAAGATAAACAAGATTATCAGCAGCAACTAAAGAAACTTCAATCTATAGGCGCTTTTGTTGCCGATAGCAATGAAATGGCAACAAGAATTGCCGCGATGCTTGTACAAAAGGAGGTCAATTAAATTGAGTACAGCGAATGAGCTTTTTAATCAGCCATTACAAGTAATTAATATCGGCACATCCAAATTTAAAGAAGATTTGGAGCTGCAAGGCGTTGAAACCATCCAAGTGGACTGGCAACCGCCTGCAGGTGGCAATCTACAATTGCTCGAAGCATTAGATTTCTTTCAGGAAAATGAAAAAGTGGAAAAGGCGAATCAAGAATCGATACAACGCATAAAAGATGCACACCCTTTCTTAATTGATATTGGACTAGCTATTGATGTCATACCTGGAATGCACAGCAAAAAAATACTGCATGCTGGCCCTCCTATTGCATGGGAAAACATGGCGGGTCCGATGCAGGGGGCAGTGATTGGCGCACTTATTTTTGAAGGGATGGCAGCGGATGAGGAACAAGCAAGAGCATTGATTGAGGCTGGAGCAATTGAATTTGGCTCATGCAATGAGCATTCAACAGTGGGACCAATGGCGGGCATCGTCTCTCCTTCCATGCCAGTGCATATCATCGAAAATCGAACACATGGAAACCGGGCATATTGTACGATTAATGAAGGTCTAGGCAAAGTGCTACGTTTTGGTGCTTTTTCTAGCGATGTAATTGATCGGCTAAAGTGGCTGCGCGATGTTTTTGCTCCGGCTTTGAAAAAGGCACTTGTCCTAACAGATGGCATAGATTTAAAAGCCATCATCGCGCAGGCTCTTCATATGGGAGATGAGTGCCACAACCGCAATAAGGCAGCAACAAGCCTTTTCTATAGGGAAATGACTGACTATTTTATGCAAACAGATTGCAAGACGGACACATTGCGAGAGGTCTTGCGCTTTATTCAAAACAATGAACACTATTTCTTGAACCTGTCCATGCCAGCATGTAAAGCTTCACTTGATGCAGGACACGGCGTTCCATATTCCACGGTTGTTACGACAATGGCGAGGAATGGGGTTGAATTTGGTATTCGCATTAGCGGGCTAGGTGACAAGGAATGGTTTACCGCACCGGCAAACTTTATTAAAGGCTTATATTTCCCAGGCTATTCAGAGCAGGATGCAACTAGGGATTTAGGGGATAGTGCCATTACGGAAACAATGGGAATTGGTGGGTTTGCGATGGGCGGTTCGCCTGCAATTGTTCAATTTGTTGGAGGAGAGGTAGAAGATGCTATTCAATATAGCGAACAAATGTATGACATTACAGTAAGTGAAAATAGCAATTATGCTATACCAACGCTAAATTTCCGCGGAGCTGCCTTTGGAATTGATGTTCGAAAAGTGATTGAAACAAACATTCTTCCTGTTATTAATACCGGCATGGCACATAAAGTAGCAGGAATCGGGCAGATTGGCGCAGGCATTGTCCATCCTCCAAAGGAATGCTTCGAAAAAGGATTGCTTCGTTTCTATAAACTATATGGAGAGGAAGAGGCAAATGAGTAGAATATTAATAGCGCTTGGAGGAAATGCACTCGGTTCTACTCCTGAAGAGCAACTACAATTAGTACACGATTCAGCCAAGCCAATTGTTGATTTAATTGAACAAGGTCATGAAGTAGTGATTGCCCATGGTAACGGGCCGCAAGTCGGTTCTATCAATTTGGCATTCGAAAAGGGCTCAAAGGAACATGCAAATATTCCTAGTATGCCATTTGCTGAATGTGGGGCAATGAGCCAAGGGTATATTGGCTACCATTTGCAAAATGCACTCCATGAGGAACTGTTAAAACGCTCAATTAACAAATCAGTTGCAACAGTTGTCAGTCAGGTAGTAGTTGATAAGAACGATCACGCCTTTCAAAATCCAACAAAGCCAATTGGTCCTTTTTATTCAAAAGAAGAGGCTGAAAGATTAATGGCTGAAACGGGTGACCATTATATAGAAGATTCAGGACGTGGCTACCGTCGGGTTATTCCATCGCCTGCTCCGGTTAAAGTCGTTGAAAAAGATATTATCCAAGACTTAGTCAATGCAGGGCGTATTGTCATCGCTGTTGGTGGTGGGGGTATACCTGTAGTGGAGGAAAAGAATCATGCTTTAATCGGCGTAGAAGCGGTTATTGACAAAGATTTAGCAAGTAAATGTTTAGCGGATGAGTTGAATGTAGATTTTCTGTTCATATTGACAGCTGTCGAAAAAGTCGCAATTAACTTTGGGAAACCAAATCAGCAAAACCTGAATCAGTTATCGATCGAAGAGGCAGAAAGGTTGATGAAAGAAGGGCATTTTGCACCAGGCAGTATGCTTCCAAAAATTCAGGCAGCCATATCATTCGTCAAGGGGAAACAAGGTCGCAAATCAATCATCACTTCGCTAGAGAAAGCAAAGGATGCCATTCTTGGTAAGACAGGCACCGTTATTTTCAACTGAATCAGCTATTACAAGTAAATGAAAATGTATAGTAAGGAGAATTGGAAATGAACGAAAACAAAACGAAAGTAAAAATTGGCGAAGCATTAAAGTGGAATGTATTTACAGAGCACCGTAAAGTCTATCACCGCGAGCTTCTAAGTGCCAAAGAGGCAAATGAACTCGGCGTCAGTGTTAGCTCGGTCTTAAGAGAACGCATAGAAGTAGGTGGAGCCGTATTGCCCCATTATCACGACGTGGCAGAAGTAATTCATATTACAAAAGGGAAAGTAAAACTTCTGCAAAATGGGGAGTGGAAATCCTATCAAGAAGGGGACACTTTCCTTGTACCAAAAGGGGTCGTTCACTCGGTTGCCAATGACGATGTCGAACCTACCGAGCAGGTTAGTATCTTCATCCCTGTTCATGAAGAAATCCATAACGAAAACTTCGCATCACATATGGTGGACGCAGATTAGCATGTGAATAATTACGAAAGAGCAATCCGAAATATGAACGGATTGCTCTTTGCGTTTTATTTAGATTTTGTAATCTAGTTATTTCATTATGTTTATAGTTTTATGTGAATATAAATTCCAAGGTGTCCTTGAACCTTGATTATGAGTATAAATAGTCTTATATCCTGAACCATCACTTCTAAAAATACCTAGTGACGGAAATAATGTGTGGTACCCTCTGATTTTTGTAGTCCCATCTTTATAAATTTCTGTACGGAACTCGTATTCTACATTTGGTGCTAATGTGTAATAAGGGTGAGCTGCTTTGTGAATGAAATTAATATCAATCATTGAACTAGTTTTTTTAGTTGCTCCTAAATAAACATTATTACCAGATGCTTGTTTTCGGTCAACAAATGTATATATTTCATTGGAGTTTTTTGTGTAACGATTTGTCCAACCGATTGATTTTGTTTCCCTAACTGCCAATGTTGACCAATTGATTGATGCTTCTAGTGATGAGCGTGTACTTCCTTGGGAAGTTATTGTAGTACGATTATCTGTTCCGTAATAGTAGCTACCAATTGGTGCTGGTATATATCCAGGATATTTAGAAGTATTTAAAATCATAGTATTAATTTTTATCCATGTATTTGTTGATATAGCTAAAGGCATTATTTGTGGCTTTACTCTATAATTTTGCAGAGAAATTTTTTGGACATTTTCTTCTAAAGTTTTAACTGGAGTGGAAAATTCTATTAAGTCGAAAGGATTTTCTTCTAATTCTTTATATACTTGTGAGTATAAACTGTTAGCAGATTTAGTCTCATCATCTGTTAGCAAATAATTTAGGAAATCTAGTTTTACTTGTTTGATTATTTGCTCAAATCGGGTAGTAGTAAAAGGTACTTCACCAGTAATTGTATATTGATATTCGGTATTTGCAGATGGAGTATTATCTATGAAATGGCTTTCTTTTGTGACTCCAATGAATTGATTATCTCTATAAATAGAATATTCAATAATATTATCTACATCAGGCCAGTCTAAAATGATACTCGATGTTGTAGAGAATGTGTCTATTCCTATTTCTTCATTATTTGATAATGTAGTATATATTTTTATATGTGAGTTTGAGAGTACTTGGTCGTTATTATCAATAGCTGCTATTTCATATTCATTAAGGCTACCTTCAGAAAGATTTTTACTCTCGAATTGTGCTTCAGTTCCTTCGTACAATATTTCGTGGTTGTGTTTAACTATATATTTTTTTGCGACAGGTATGGAGTTCCATTTTACAATAATCTCATTTGTATTTTTATTTACTTGGAAATCTGAAAAATATTGATTGAAGGATTCATCTTCATAAGCAAAGACAGTAATAGATGGTATTAACAAAAATGATAAACAAATAGTAAATAGGTATCTAAAAAGTTTTTTGTTTTCCATATATATTCCTCCTTATTTTTTAGATTAATTAAATATTAACTAAATTCCGTATTAGAAATCAAGGAACCAAGAAATAAACAAATAAATTTTATAGATGAGTTAATTTCATAATTCCAATCGCTTTAGTATCAGGGGTTTCGATTAAATAAAAATGAGCACCTCCCCAAATTCGGTATAATGGTAGCGACTAAACCAACCTTATACGAACGGAGTGTATGCCTCATGACTATTGTAAAACAAATTAGCCTTTTTGACATCCAGCAATTATTCGAAATGGAAAGTTCGCGCCGTTTTGATGCGATTTACGGTAAAAATACGTTCTGGTCGCTTTAAGGGACATCTGGCTGTTTCAACGAAAAGTCAATATACTGTAGGTCGCCTCATGTCTTCAGGTAATTTATCTGACAGTAAAGCGGCCATCCCCCTACTCAAAAAAATAGTTTCTATTATGCCTAAACATTTTACGACAACGATATTTGATGCAGGTTATGATTATGAACCGATTTATAAACAAGCATTAGCCCAAACGATGCGTGTAGTCATTAAGTACAATATTCGAAATGAAAGTGAATATCTAGGATTCGATGAATATTTTAGACCAATTTGTGTAAGCGAACATAGTTACTGTTACGATAGCTTTGATGATAAATACAATAGGTTAAAATACACACGACCGAAAGAATGTGCAAGCTGTCCGTTACGTGATGATTCACTTTGCCAAAAGGTGTTTAAAATCAAATTTGCGACGGATATTAGAAAGTATACGTACCCAGCACGTGGCTCAGAATTTTGGGAGAAATTTCATAAAGAACGTACAGCGGTAGAACGGGTCAATGCCTATTTAAAACAATAATTTTAATTAAACAACGTCCGTCACCGTACAGGTAAAAAAGCAAAACTCCACTTCAACCTGGTGACGTTTATTTATAATCCCTGTAAATTAGCAGTTGATCGAATGAATGTGTTATTACAAACACAACAATCAGTAGCATAATTTTAAAAAACGTAAGTTTTGATATAGGAGCAGTCTAAGAACTTATAACTTAAAATATTTGATTGAGCGTAGTGTATCAGTTAATCTTTATATAAGAAGAAACACTTTGCGTTCTTGTGTATTTTCAGTAGAGGACAACTGAATGAAAACATAAAACATTATCGCTTATTACGAGTTTTGAGTGAAGGAGTGAAAATATGTTTAACAGAAAATTGTTAGCAGCTTTTGTAACAGCGATCATATGTTACTTTATCGTACCTTTTTTCTTTAACGATTTTACGAACTCTTATTTCGCAATCGGGCTTGGTGTAAGTATAATTTCAGTTCCAATACTATTTACTATTGGAATTTTAGCATCCATCGTGATTGAATTACGAACTAAACATATTTTACTTTCTTATATGAAACATTTTGGCTGTGGATTAATTTGTGTTTGTGTGCTTTTACTGTTAACAGAATGGGATATAGAATTATTTTCCATTTACACAGGAGTGGCATTTGTTTATGTTACCGTTTTTTTTATTAGTGATCATATGATTAAGTAAGTTTGTCAACTGAACATAGTGTTTGTTGGTATGGTAGATGGTCGTAAACAGAAAGTCTCTGAAGATATTTATAAAGTATTAGAGGAATTAGCGATGCGACAGTCTATTGTTATTGATGGTGGTTATGGAGCGCAATAGTATCCCAAATAAAAATTATATTTTAATAAAGAATCCATTTTGATTAAACTCTAAATGGATTTTTTTGATACTTTTTGGGGTAGTTCTCCTAATTTAAATGGACTTAAACTAATGAGGAAGTTTAGTTAGAGAACGATGTTACGATATCGTCACAATTGTTACAAAAAATATAAATTACCAAAATTACAACACCCTGTAATTGCTATAGAAGCGCATTCAACATTTTTATTTCTGTGTAGTATATTGGTATTAAAAAGATGATTAACGTTCTAAATCAAGTAAAACATGCTATTTAAATGCTATTTAGCAGTTGGTATTCCCTATTAAATTCTACAATTTAAATGCAATTTAACGTGTTGTAACAAGATCTATGTAAGGTATTGGTAAAATATAGGTAGGGCTATTTAAGGAGGTAATCAGGGTGGAGAGGAGAATATTAGATTATGAAAATTTATTAGAAATGTTAGATGATTTATTAAGAGAACGAAAGGAATTTTGGGAAAATTTTTATAAAGATAGAAAAAAGATATTCCGCTTTTTAAGGTTAAAGGACTTGATGATAACTTGGAAGAATATTTTAGTAAAGGACTTTCTCCTAAAAGGGTTTTAGAATTAGGTTGTGGCCCAGGTAGAAATTCCATTTATATGGCTAAGCAAGGCTGTAGTGTAAGTGCATTAGATATATCTGAAAAAGCGATTATTAGGGTAAAAGAAAGGGAGAAGGACTAAATATAAATTTTCATTGTGTTTCTCTTTTTGATTTTGAAATAATGTAAATAAATCAGTCGCCAAATTTTTGGAGTGGCTTTCACTTTTAACACATAAAGTACAGCTCGATTCTATAGGGTAAGGATTTCAACGAACATCACGAGTCAAATATATGATTAATGAAGCGGCAACAATAGAAAATGCAAAATATCATGCCGAACAAGCAGGGATCCAAAAAGGAATACAAGTAAGTATGGAAGCCATTGCGAAGAAGATGATTGGAGTTAACAAACTTAACGGTGGAAGAAATTCAATTGTTGCAACAAGATGTAAAGTGAATATAAAAAGCTCAAATAACTAGTAGGGACTGACCCCGATATATAAGACACTAAACAAAAAAGCATTACCCAACCCGTTGTCGGTATTGAACCGGCGACAGGTTGTTTAGTTTCGTTTGAATTCGGTTATTGTTATAATAGTTTATATAGTCTTTGACAGTTTGTTCTACGATGGCCGTCGTAGTACTGTTCAAATTGTCTAAGTAGAATGTTTCAGACTTTAACACAGAATGAAACGATTAGATTGGGGCATTATCAGCGGGCGTACCTTTACGGGACATGCTCATGGTAATGCCTTTTGCTTTTACGGCCTGTTGATAACCATACGATGTGTATACCGCCCCTTGGTCACTGTGCAACGTACACCCTTCGGGCAAATGATGAAGTTGAGCTAATGTATCCAGCACAAAATCAGTATCTTGGCAGTCTCCAATCGAATAGGCAATAATTTCACCATTATATAAATCTTGAATACTTGAAAGATACAACTGTTTTTGACCAAATGGCAAGTAAGTAATATCAGTTACGAGCTTCTGTAACGGTGCGGTGGCTTCAAAATCGCGATTTAATAAATTTGCTGCGATTGCATAAGGTTGTCCTGTTCGTTTCCGTTTTTTCACTTTCACGCGACATTGCCAACCATATTTTTGCATAATACGTTGAACCACTTTATGATTGACGCACATTTCTTGACGTAAGAGTGCTGTAATTTTTCTGTAGCCATAGCGAAATTTATTTGTACGACAGAGTTCACCGATACGTCTCTCTATTGTTTGACGAGACCTTGCATCGGTTGATGCCTGTTTCCAACGATAGTAGGTAGATCGTGCAATCCCAAAATGTTTACAAATGTCCTTTACAGACATTATGCTTCTTAGTGACGCAACTAATTGTACTGCTACTTCTCCAACCACTTCCTCTCCAATTCTGCGTACTTTTTTAGCACCTCAATTTGTTGCTTTAAATAACGGTTTTCCAATGCTAATTTCGTTTGTTCATTGTCCGGTTCAGGACCCTTATTAAAGATATATTGTTTGCCTACAGGTTGTTTCAAACGATTGACTTCACCATTTCTATACCAACGCACCCATGTTTCGACCTGTGTTTTATGGCGTATATTTAATTCCAATAGAATCTGTTTGACAGGTACACCTGCTAATCGCATCTTAATCGCTTTCATTTTTACTTCATAGGGATAACTCACTCTTGTTCCCATAGAAAAAACACCTCCAAATTGAAATTTAAGTATCTATACCCGAATTTCAATCGAAGATGCTTTTTTTATTTGTCTATACCTATTGGGGTCAGTTCCGTAAGTTATTTGAGCTTTTTATATTCAGTGAAAACCTTCCTGAGAGAAGATGAACTTGCGCAATAATACTAGTGATCGTTCTTACTCACTTTATAGGATATAATTTTAGCAGTAAAACATGTTTTTATGCAGAATCATTATTTTTTATGAAAAAATAACTATAATTTTTTTCACTATTACTCTATTATTTGTAATAGTATTTCTCTTTTTAAAAAAACTTGACTAAACAAATAGGAATTAAGATAATAACTAAGTAGTTTTAATTATTATATAAATAAAATTAATCTGATAAAGTGAGGAACATAATGTTTGCAGCGATTAATGGAACGAAAATTTATTTTGATGTAGAAGGTTCAGGGTATATTCCACTAGGACCAAAAATGGTGAAAAAACCAATACTTTTTGCAGTACATGGTGGTCCAGGTAGTGATCACTCCGATTTTAAGCCGTGGTTAACGCCATTAGCCGAATACTACCAAATTGTTTATTTAGATCAAAGATGCAATGGTCAATCAGAGCGTATCGATGTGACGACAGCAACATTTGAACAGTTAGCGGATGATATTGAAGCGTTACGTAATTATTTAGGCTTAGATAAAATTGCTGTACTAGGTCATTCTTTTGGTGGAATGATTGCCCAAGTATATGCTACGCGCTACCCACAATCGGTAAGTAAGTTATTACTAGTTAACACTGCACCAAGCTATGATTTCTATAAAGAAGCTAAAGCGTTTGCGCAACGTATTGGAACGGAACAACAAGTTCAAACTATTCCAGAGTTATTTGAAGGAAACATTCGTGATGACAATCATTTAATCCAATGGTGGGATATTTGCTGGGATTTATATTGGTACGATTATCAAGAAGAACTAGGTGGTGATACAGGAAGCCGTCCAATTGGATCTTTAGAAATTACAAATTATACATTCAAATATTTAATGCCACAATACGATGTGCGCGCACAAATTGCCAATCTTGAAATACCTACTTTGATTGTAGCAGGTCGTCACGATTGGATTACGCCATTAACACAGTCAGAAGTAATGCATTCATTAATTAAAAATTCACAGTTGGCTGTATTTGAAAAGAGTGGTCATATGCCATTTATCGAAGAGCATAAAGACTTCTTAAACGTTGTACGTGAATTTTTATTAAAGGACTGAGGCAAATATGTATACCGAACAATTACAAGCCTGGCATAAGCAACGCCATATAGACGTAACGGGTGCACAAGGTGATTTAACTTTAATCGCAATGCATGAGTTAACGAGTGAAAGTGAACCAACAGTGAAACAAATTGCTGGAAGCTGGAAGCCGACAAGTCCATCCGAACTAGGGCTTACATTAACGGCAACTGCTGAAGACCAATTATTCATTAACGGCGTGCTAGTGGAAGGTGAGGTGCATATAATTGCGGATGAAACAATCGTGCAAACGCGGAATGGCATCTCTGCAATGGCAACTAGTCAGCCTGGCTCTATGCATTTATTAGCCATTTGGGATGAAAACAGCCCTGCACTGCAAACGTTTAGCCATATTGCTGCATACGAAATGAATAAACAAGCAATTTATAACGGAAAGCTTATAAAAGATGATGCCATGATTGAATTTTCTCATACGGGTGATGCTCATCGTGCAGCGCGTAGCCATGCTTCAATAGGGGTCATTGAAGTGGAAATTGGCGGAGTACATTATAGGCTTCGACCATTTCAATCTGGGCGATATTCAATTATTATTTTCCGAGATGCAACAAGCGGTAACGAAACATATAGTATGGGTCGTATGTTAGTCATCGAACAATTAGACGATGAAACGGTACTTCTTGATTTTAATAAAGCCTTTTTACCGCCATGCGCATTTTCATCTTATTTTAACTGTCCGATGCCTCCTTTAAGTAATCGTATACAAAGTAAGATTGAAGCGGGCGAAAAGCAAATCATTTCATTACATTCATAATGAAGCACCTAATTTAGAGAAATAGGAGAAATAACAATGTTCAAAAACTCGAAAAATTTTATGTTAGCGTTATTAACAATGGCAGTACTAGTGGTTTTAGCAGCATGTGGTAACGATGAACCTTCTTCTAAGGGAAAAAGCAGTGATAAAAATGTTGTCAATATCGGTGTTACGTACCCAGCTAGTAACATTAATCCATTACAACCAAGTGGATTAGTTTCTACTTATGTTTCAAATCTATTATTTTTACCATTAGTTGATTTAGATTCAAAATTAAACTATCAGCCAATGTTAGCTGATTCTATTACAACACAAGATAATCAAACATTTACAATTAACTTAAACAAAGAAGCAAAATGGACAGATGGTACAGATATTACAACAGATGACGTAATTTACACATTGCAATTAATGGCAAATCCTGTCGTAGCGTCAAATTATGCGTACATGTTTGCTATTGTGGAAGGTTTAGATGATAGCGGTTATTTACCACAAGGTTCGAGTTCTATTTCTGGCGTGATAAAAGTAGATGGAGATACAATTCAAATTAAAACAAAAAAACCAACAACGTTATCGATTTTCCAAGATACAGTAGGGCGTTATTTATTAACATTACCAAAGGCACAACTTGAAAAAATTGCAGTGGAAGAGCTAAATGCAAGTGATTTCATGCAAAATCCAACCGTTACATCTGGTCCATTCATCATTTCAAAAATGGATCGTTCACATTATGTAGAAATGGTACCCAATAAAAATTACTTCAAAGGTGCTTCTTCTTTAGATCAATTAAACTTTAAGGTATTACAAGGAAATCAAATTGCTGCTCAATTAAAAAGCGGTGAAATTGATATGAACATACCGTCCGCAGGTGTTATTCCGGTATCAGATTATGCAAATGTGCAAGGTTTAAATACATTAACAACGGCTTATGGTGAACCATTAGCTACACAATATATGTATATTAATGAAAATGTTGTAGCGGATGCCAAGCAACGTCAAGCCATTTCATATGCGATGAACCGTCAATTAATTATTGATAATCTATTAAAAGGTGCGGGTGAAGTAACAGATGGCTTCTTCCCAAGCAACAGCCCATACTTAAATGAAGAAGTTAAACCTGTTGAGTATGATTTAGAAAAAGCCAAACAATTATTAGCTGAGTCTGGATGGGATTCAAGCAAAAAGTTGAAATTAGCTGTGTTATCAGGTGATGCAACATTAGAGCAGGCTGCAAACATCATCGTAGAAAACTTACGTGAAGCAGGTATTACAGCTGAAATCCAAATGATGGATTTCGGAACGATTATTGATGAAATTGTAAGTCAGAAATATGATTTAGCGATTTTAACAGTATCTATTACACCGATTAATCCACTTCCTGATATTTCTTACTTCTTAGGGGAAGGCAATCCAAACGCTTATCACAATGCACGTGTGAATGAAATTTTAGCTGCATTAGCGACTGAAGTAGATGAAGTGAAAATAAAAGCGTTGTATGGTGAATTACAAGAAATAACAAAACAAGAAGTACCAATGCCTTCCATTTATGCAACAACAGCATTAGGAGCAGTAAATAAACGTGTTAAAGGCGCTACACCAAGCGACTTCGGTATGTTTATTAACGTACATGAGTGGACTGTTAAATAGAGAGATAGGACGTGTTTATATGGAGAGTTTGCTGAGCGTAAAACAGCTGAAAACGGCTTTCGAAACTGAATATGGAAAAGTAGTCAGTGTCGACGATGTAAGCTTTGATGTGAAAAAAGGCGAAACATTGGCGATTGTAGGAGAGTCGGGAAGCGGGAAGAGCGTAACGGCACTTTCTATTATGCGTCTATTAGGGAAGCGCGGTTCAATTGTGCAAGGTGAAATTAAA
Source organism: Lysinibacillus sphaericus (assembly GCF_002982115.1). Taxonomy (GTDB): domain Bacteria; phylum Bacillota; class Bacilli; order Bacillales_A; family Planococcaceae; genus Lysinibacillus; species Lysinibacillus sphaericus. The sequence goes on from NZ_CP019980.1 coordinate 2,284,874, forward strand.
TTAGAAGGTAAAAACTTAACAGCACTTTCTGATAAAGAGTTTCAACCGTTACGTGGGAATGAAGTTTCAATGATTTTCCAAGAGCCAATGACCGCCTTAAATCCTGTTTTTACAATTGGTCATCAGCTAGTAGAGACCATTTTACTCCATACAGATGTCGATAAAAAGGAAGCAAAAGCAATTGCGCAAAATATGTTAGATAAAGTGGGTATTCCTAATGCTACACGTGTGATGAAGCAATTCCCATTTTCATTATCAGGTGGAATGCGTCAACGTGTCATGATTGCCATCGCCTTAGTATGTAAACCAAAACTATTAATTGCGGATGAACCAACAACAGCACTTGATGTCACGGTACAAGCGCAAATTATGCGCGTAATGAATGATTTATGTACGGAGTTACAAACAGCTGTCTTACTTATTACCCATGATTTAGGTGTTGTTGCAGAAATGGCAGATCGTGTCATCGTTATGTATGCAGGGCAAGTTGTCGAAGAAGCTGATGTTTTTACATTATTTGAGCGACCATTACACCCGTATACACTGGGCCTAATGGATTCTATTCCATCCATGGATTTTGACGGTAAACAATTGAAGGCAATACCAGGGACGATACCGGGACGGTACCAAAATATTGTAGGTTGTCGTTTTGCAAATCGTTGCACTTTTGCAACAGCGCAATGTAAAAAACAACAACCACCATTAATTGAAGTCGATAGTGGCCATAAAACGAGATGCTTCGAATGGCAAAAGGTATTGCACAAGGAGGGGAGTAGTCATGACAATCAAAGCTGAACGAAATAACTCTCCGTTACTTGTATTAGAAGATGTTAAAACTTACTATCCATATAAAACGGGGTTTATGAATTTAAAAACCGATTATGTAAAAGCAGTAGATGGTGTTTCATTCGAAATCTATGAAGGTGAAACAGTTGGGCTTGTAGGAGAATCAGGCTGTGGAAAATCAACATTAGGGCGAACAATTATTGGCCTAGAACCGAAAACAGGTGGCCGAATTTTATTTGATGGTCAACAAATGGATTATCGAACAGGTCGCGTAAGTCTAAGTCAACAAATTCAGATTGTTTTCCAAGATCCCTATTCTTCACTAAATCCAAGACAAACAATCGGATCATTACTTGCAGAACCGCTACGCGTACATAAAATTGTCCCCACGCATGAAATACAACAGGAAGTAGAGCGATTACTTGCGTTAGTGGGGCTTCCAGCCACGACCAAGGGACGGTACCCACATGAGTTTTCTGGTGGTCAACGCCAACGTGTCGGCATTGCTCGGGCATTAGCTGTAAGACCTAGATTATTAATTTGTGATGAACCTGTATCTGCATTAGATGTATCGATTCAAGCGCAAATTTTAAATTTGTTTAAACAGCTTCAAGATGAATTGGGCTTAACGTATTTATTTATTGCGCACGGTTTAGGTGCAATGAAATATATTAGTGATCGAATAGCTGTAATGTATGCAGGCAAAATTGTGGAGATGGGTACGACAGAGCAAATTTTCTTAAACCCTCAACATGACTATACAAAAAAATTATTAAGTGCTTATCCAAAGCCAGATCCGACGAAACGAAGTATTATTCAGCGTGAAAAGGGGATAGATGCATGATAGGCTATATTTTAAGACGATTATTAATCGCCATCCCCGTGCTATTTGGTGTATCGGTTATTAACTTCATCATTATGCGAATGGCACCAGGTAATCCTGTTGATATGCTTGTAAGCCCCAAGCTACCAGATGCGGCAAGAGAGGCTAAAATGATAGAATTAGGGCTTAATGACCCAGCCTACATTCAATATTGGCATTGGTTAAAAAACTTAGTGTTAAATGGCGATTTAGGCTATTCGATGATTACGTATGAGCCCGTAACAGAGTTAATTGCCAGCCGCATGGGTCCGACCGTTATTTTAATGGGAACAGCTTTAGTATTAGGGTTAATGATTGCGATTCCAATTGGCATTTATAGTGCGACGAAGCAATATTCAAAGCTTGATTATACATTTGTAACGGGTTCATTTTTAGGGATTTCCATACCAAATTTCTTTTTCGCTTTATTATTAGTTTATATTTTCTCGATTCAATTAAACTGGTTGCCTTCAGGCGGTATGAAAGAATTAGGTTCTGAAGGAAGCCTTGGCTCACTTATATGGCATATGATTTTACCAGTGACGGTGCTTGTCGCAAACGTTGCTGGGCGGAACATTCGTTATGTGCGCTCGGGTATGCTTGAAATTATGGGACAAGACTTTTTGCGTACGGCTCGTGCAAAAGGTGTGAAGGAACTTTTTGTCGTGAATAAACATGCGTTGCGAAATGCTTTAATTCCAATTGTCACAATTGTCGGTTTAGAGGTTTCGATTTTATTTGGTGGGGCAGTTGTCATCGAACAAATTTTCTCTTGGCCGGGAATCGGTCAGCTTACACTTTCATCCATTATGAGTCGAGATTACTCAACGATTATGGGATTAAACCTCGTTGCAGCTTTCGTCGTAATAGCTGCCAATATTTTAACGGATATTGTATACGCATTTGTCGACCCACGTATTCGTAAAAGCTATGTTGGGGGTGGCAAACGATGAGTATATTTAAGCGATATTTTAATAAAAAACAATATGATACAGAGCAAACTGTCACTTGGCGTGAAGATTCTGCTATATCGAATACGAAGGGCATGTTTTGGAAACGATTCAAACGGCACAAATTAGCTGTAATGGGACTTTGGTTTTTAGCGATTGTAACGATGGCAGCCATTCTTGCGCCGATTTTTGCTCCATTTGACCCTGCTGAAATTACTGGTGAATTTAGTGCACCACCTTCTTTGCAGCACTTACTAGGAACTGATCAAGTGGGACGAGACGTGTTGAGTCGAGTTATTTATGCAGCACGTGTTTCGCTAGCTGTAGGTATCGGAGCTGTGGCAATTTCTGCGATTATCGGTACGGTGTTAGGTTTAATTTCTGGGTATTTTGGTGGCATGATAGATGGCATTGTAATGCGTATTACAGATATGTTTATGTCATTTCCATATATTTTGTTTATTTTAGTTGTAGCAAGTATTGTAGGGCCTGGGTTAACGAATATCATTTTAATTTTAGGGGTATTAGGTTGGCCTGGTATTGCTCGACTTGTGCGCGGAAATGTCTTAGCGATTAAGCAATCAGACTATGTGAAAGCGAGTATTGCATTAGGATATAGTACGCCACGTATTTTGTTTAAGCATATTTTACCGAATACGGTTGCACCAATTTTGATTTATGCAACATCTGGCGTTGCAGGGGCAATATTAGATGAAGCAGCATTAAGCTTTCTAGGCTTAGGTGTACAGCCACCAGATGCAAGCTGGGGAAATATGCTGTCTAATGCCCAGTCGATTTCGATTTTAACGGATCAACCGTGGCTTTGGATTCCACCAGGTATTTTCATATTATTGACAGTGTTAGCCATTAACTATATTGGGGATGCATTGCGAGATGCACTGGACCCACATAATTCAAAGTAGTAAAAGGACAAATCCGTAAAAGTCATTAGTTTTCGGATTTGTCCCTTTTTGCATTTAGCATTTTCCGCTTACATTTTTCCCCTCTGCAAACGAAAAAACGGATTTGAAAATTTAATTCTTCAAATCCGTTTCATTTTTTATTCGACTTTACCGTAATAATCAACAATTTTTAAAAATATTGTCGCGATATTTAACAATGCCCGTTCATCAAAATCAAATTTCGGATGGTGGTGAGGGAATTGTGTAGTTGCCTGTTCATTCGCAGAGCCGACGTGAATAAAGTTTCCAGGTACATGTTGTAAGTAATAGGCGAAGTCTTCCGCGCCTAATACGGGCGTTTTCATATCAAACGCTTCTGCTGTAAAGTGCTCTTTTATTAATTGTTCCACTACTACAGATTCTTCTTCTGTATTAATTAACACTGGATAGCCTTTTAAATAATCGATTTCATAGTCTACATAATTTGAAACTTTTAAGCCTTCTAAAATAGCGAAAATCTCTTTTTCAATCTGGTCACGTACATTTTGATTTAATGTACGAACAGTACCTTCTAATGTAGCAGTATCTGCAATAACATTAAATGCATTTCCTGCGTGTAAACTACCAACAGTGACAACTGCAGCCTCAGTTGGATTTACTCGGCGGCTAACAATTTGCTGGAAGTTTTGAATAAGCTGAGTCGCTGCGATGATTGAGTCCTTCGTTGTATGTGGATAGGCTCCATGTCCACCTTTCCCGAATAATTTAATCGTAAATGCGTCAACAGAGGCCATAATTGGACCAGCGGCAGTTGAAAGTTTTCCTAAAGGTAAGTCCGACGCTAAATGAGCGCCAAATACATAATCCACACCATCAAGTGCGCCATCCTCTATCATAAATTTTGCGCCACCTGGTGGTTTTTCTTCCGCAGGTTGGAAAATTAAACGAATAGAGCCCTTTAATTGCTCTTTATTTTGTTGCACGATTTTAGCGAATGCAAGTAGTGCAGCGGTGTGTCCATCATGTCCACATGCGTGCATAACGCCAGGTACAGTGGATTTATAGGGCACGTCCTTTTCATCATTGATTGGAAGAGCATCGAAATCGGCACGGAACGCGATTGTTTTTCCTGGTAATGCGCCATCAATGCTAGCGACGATTCCTTTTTTACCAACTCGTTCGCGGAATGAGATACCATATGCTTTTAAAGTCTCGGCAATAAAAATGGCTGTATTGTCTTCTTCAAATGATAATTCAGGATGCATATGCATATAACGACGATTTGCTACAATTTCATCGAAAAGTGTATGTAATTGTGCTACTTGATTTTGAAAATTCACCAGATCACCTCTAACTAATATATGAAGTTGATAATACGGTTATTAAACCAAGTTGTCAAGTATGATATAAAGATTTAACCTGGGAAACTGGGAGTGACAGGCACGGAAAAAATTCTGAAAATTAAATGCATTTATCTGGTGTGTGTAAATGACCATTAGTGCTATCCTTTTGAGTTATTTATTGCTTTCCCATTTTTGCGAAGTTTTTAAGATATAAAATACCAACAATCATCATGAAAAAGCCAAAACCTTTATAAGTCATTGTTTTCATTGTTTCATTATAGACGGTTATATTTATGAAAATAGACCCAATAAATATTATCAATATTCCAATAATAAAGTTCAGCATTTTCAAAATCATTTATATGCCTCCAATGTCCTTTACATTAGATAGATAGTACGGTATTTTAATCTGTCGAAGTTTTGTCGTTGAATCAGCATAGATGTAACATGTATAGGAGTTAAATGTTGTTTATTGTAAAGAGGAACAAAAGCGAGTCAATCATTACCCTTGCTATAGACAATACTGTAGGAAATATTCAGTTTATGCCAAACCCAAGATTCAAAAATTTTATCTAATTCTCTTTTTATTTTTTCGTCGTTCATTTCTACGCTAAGACCTAATTGTTCAAACGTAAATGTTTCTTGTATTCTGTCATTATACTTCGTATCAACCGAAAAAGTCACAGTTTGGCTCAATTGACTTATCCCCCCCATACTTATTTAAGTGAATTGAATGGTGTATATAGCATCTATCAATACGTATCACTATTCTACTGTTTTGATGCTTAAACAAAAGGACTTAGCCGATTACACTTAATGTAAATGGCATAAGTCCTAATTCGTAGAATCATAATTAAAGTGTTTCGCTCTTTAAACTTGCATCCTGACTAATTTGCTTCTTCTGAATACATACAATAACAAAGGCTTGTACCGTCATTGCTATGATGATGAATAATAAATGGGTATTTTGATAAAACCATTGTGACATAAAATAAAATATAGGTGCCGATGCTAAATAGGAAATATATTTGTTTTTCGTGGTGAAGAAAATAATTGTGGAAATGCAAGTAGTAACTAAAATAAGTTCTAATAACAAACCAATAGAACTACTATCTAAATAATATTGTAAATCGTTTAGATAAGCCATACCAATTTCACCTCCTTTGCTAGCAATTATTTTCAAATAATTGTAACACAGCACCGTTTTTATTGGTAGTTAATGGTTAAAAACAGGAGGCTAATGAAAACGACTTCATATTATATAGTGACAATATCTTTTTATAAAAAAACGATTATCAAAGTAAAGTAAAACTTTGAATAGCTACAAAAAAAGAAAAAAGACATATGAAGATTAATAACCAACCTGTAAATTTCTTTTGGTGTTGAAATTCTTGTATACCCATTATTAACATCATTAAGCCTAAAAATAGTATCATATATGCTTGAAACTTATAGTCTTTTGTAATGAAGCCATACAATGCCAAACATATGCCCACTATTGAAAATAATATACGTAATATTTTTAACAATGTCATTCCCTCCAAATCATTTCTATTTCACTTTTTCAAACTTTAGCTAAATCTATTAGTGTGATTTTACGTGATAGTGTCCATATGATGGCATTGGACTTTACGTTTCCCCATGTCAGATAGACCAAGTCTCCACTTTGTCCTCCTCCAATCCATTTTGTTGTATATACGTTATGTAAATGGTTTTAAATATTTCACGCGTCTCCACTAATACTAATATAAGTTTTTTGAATTGGATTGCCAATGTGGATGCTGTCCTTGTCCTTTGCATTCTTTGGCAACCGAAAATTAAATCTACTATTCGAAGCTTTCTCCACAATCTACTAATATTCTTATTGAAGCACGTAATCACTACAATTAGCATAACGAAAGTCTTGTAGTTTTGTAAATGAGAGTATATAAAAACACAAACAAAATGAGTGCGAACACATACTATAAAAGAAAGCACGATAGTCTATACACTCTATTTAAGGAAAGTAACACTACAATAAATACGTCATTTTAGAAAGCGAAAACGAATCTACTTTTGGAAGGGGGGAATCGCGTGGTATCAATACGTCAAAAATTAGTCGCTGCGACTCAAGCTGCAAAAATTACAAATGGCAAAAACAATGCAAAAAAATATATTGTTGTTCATGAAACAGACAATACAAGCGTTGGTGCAGATGCAGATGCCCATGCTCGACTCCAAATAAACGGTAATAGTAGAAATGCTAGTTGGCATTGGCAAGTCGATGATCAAGAGGCCATACAATCTTTTGAACATTATTGGGAATGCTGGGGAGCTGGAACGTATATAGGCAATACACAAGGCATTCAAGTTGAAATATGTGTTAATAGCGATGGAGATTATAATAAGGCAGTAAAAAATGCGGCGAGTTTAATAGCAAAAATAATGAATGATGAAAATATAGCTATCGAAAATGTCGTGCAACACCATTATTTTAGTGGCAAAAACTGTCCTAGAAATATGCGTGCAGGGAAAATCTCATGGACTAATTTTTTGCAAATGGTAACAAGCAATGATACGCCAAAGCCCGAAAAACCACCTACCGAGTTATCGAAGTATCGAATTATTACAGGAACATATAGTACACGAAACGCAGCAATAAGTGTGTTAGATGTGATGAGAAAACGTTTTGGCTGGGTTGCTTATATTGAGCAGGAGGGGTCTAAGTTTCGAGTGAAAACAGGGACTTTTACAGGCATTAGTGCTGCTAAAAGTGCAGAAAATAAAATAAAGGCTGCTAAATTAGCGCAACTGACATACATTATCGATGCATAATGGCTCATCAGCTAATTATTTGAGTATTTTAGTTGACTGCTTTTAGGAAATGAGTAAAATAGAAAGGCAGTACTATTATATACTTGAAACTTAGCAGCTAAGGGCAGTGCCTCAGAAGGTATCTGAGGCACATTTTCATGGAAAATTGTAAAATAGGAAGTTTTTTAGACCATTGTGCTATTAATAGCAAGCGTATGGAATCTAAAAAAGTAGCTTATTAATGTACAATTTTATGAAGTTAGTAGGGGGGACAAGAGCTGTCATGAAATTTTGACACTCTTTTTCTTTTCGTCTCCTCTATAACCTGTTAAGATGGTAATAGTGTGACAACAAGTTAGTGTATATGAGAGTGGTGACAATCAAGATGGATGAACAGAAAAAAGATGGTTTGGAACAACAGCAAGAGCAAATACAACAAGTAGAGGTAAAACCTGCAGGCCAATTTATTCAGATGAAGCCGTTTAAGTTTATTATGCTGATGTTCTTTACAATCTTAATTACCGCGGGCTTAACCATTTTTGCGTTAACTTTCGGTGAAAAGAAAGTGGTAGAAGTAAAAGTCCCAATTGAACGTGCGGAATTTACAAAACTATACGAAGCATTTGATATGCTTAAAGGCAAGTATTACAAAGATATCGATGATGAAAAAGTAGTGGATGGCGCCATTAACGGCATGTTTGATGCATTAGGAGATCCTTATTCTGATTTTATGGTAAGGGATGAAGCAGAAAAATTTAACTCGGGATTATCTTCAAGCTTCCAGGGTATCGGTGCTGAAATTCAAGAACGTAATGGTTTTATTACTGTTGTGTCACCTATTAAAAATTCACCCGCTGAAAAAGCAGGGTTATTACCAAAAGATATTATTTTAACAGTAGATGGTAAAAGCATTCAAGGTTTTAGCGCTTCAGAAGCAGTAGCACTTATTCGTGGCGAAAAGGGTACACCTGTAAAGCTTACAGTGAAACGTGGCGAAAATGCTGAACCTATTCAAATGACGATTATTCGCGATGAAATTCCTGTTGAAACGGTTTATGGTGAAATGCTAGATGGAGATATTGCACATATCCAAATTACATCATTTAATGAAGAAACAGCAAAAGAGCTAGAGAAAATACTTGTTGAGTACGAAGGAAAAGGCATGAAAGGGATTGTCCTTGATTTACGCCAAAATCCAGGTGGATACTTAGATGCTGCGGTTGAAATTTCAAATTTATTTGTACCAGAAGGTAAAGCGATTGTACAAGTGCAGCAAAAAGACGAGGAGCCAGTTATTACAAAAGCTGTCGCAGGGAAAAAATATAATGTACCTGTAACCGTTCTAGTGGATAATGGCAGTGCATCGGCATCGGAAATTTTAGCAGGTGCTTTAAAAGAATCTGTAGGTGCTAAAATTGTTGGTGAAACATCGTTCGGTAAAGGAACTGTACAAAATGTTACACCTTTAAAGGATGGTTCTAATTTAAAATTCACAACTGGTAAATGGTTAACACCAAATGGTAACTGGATTAATGAAAAAGGCATTGAACCGGATGTAAAAGTAGCGTATCCAGCTTATGCTTCTTTACCAATTTTAGACCCGACGATTGAAATGAAAGAGGGCTTGCAGTCAGACTCTGTCAAAGTGGCTGAAGAAATGTTAGAAGTGCTAGGTTATGAACCTGGAAAAGCTGACGGTATCTTTGACCAATATACAGAACGAGCTGTGAAAAAATTGCAAGCTGATAATAAGCTTGAAGAAACAGGCATTATAACGAACGAAACAACTTACGCATTGATGGATGCGTTACGTGAAAAAATGAAATCAGAAGATCCGCAACTGTTAAAAGCAAAAGAGCTTGTCTCTGGTGTAAAAGAACAAACAGAGGGAACAACAAACTAACACTGTAGCTGTCGCAGAAGTCGTCTCGTACGGCAATGCGACAGCTTTTTCTTTAGGAGGAATGAATTGTGAAGGATGTATATTTATTTAGTGGATTTCTTGGAAGTGGTAAGACATCTATGTTGACTGATGTTATACGACAACTAAAAGAAAAAGGGTTAAAGCCGGCTGTAATTATGAATGAACTTGGCAAGCTGCCATTTGATTCTCAAGCTGTAGAAGAGGACGTGCCGCTCAAAGAGATGCTAGAAGGCTGTATTTGTTGTTCAGGAGCTGAAAAAACAGAGGCTCAAATTCAGTCTCTTCTATTAGATAGTGAATTTGACGTTCTAATTATTGAAACAACTGGAGCGGCTCACCCTGTAGAAGCATTGGATGCTGTCTATTCCCCTATCTTTGCTGAGCAGTTAAATGTCAAGGGGATTGTTACAGTTGCGGACTCGAAGCTTTGGTTACATCGTGATACATTAACACCGCAAGTGCGTACATTGTTTATGGAACAAATTCGTCACGCGCATTTATTACTAGCCAATAAAACCGATTTATTAACAGAGGCGGAGCAAGCGCAAGTCGTTTATGAGCTACAAGGTTTTAATCCCCAGGCATTTATTTTGCAAACAACAAATGGGCGTGTACCGTACCATTTACTAGAAAATTTATCTGCCACTGTTAAAATCGATAAGCAACATATTGTGAAAGCCCCGATAGCCTCCATGCATTTAGGCTCTCGTTTAGTTGAATTTGAAGGTGTTCACTTTACACAAGAGCAAATTGAAGAGTGGGTACGTGGTTTACCAGATACGGTGTACCGAATGAAAGGCTACGTTCCAATAGAAGGCGTTAAAAATCCAATGCTGTTTCAGTATGCCTATGGAATGGTACAATGGTTGCCAGAATTCATTAAAATGCCTGCAAAGCTTGTTTTAATAGGTGAAAACATTGGTCATGTTCATGTCATAGGTATTGATTAAATAATTAGTGTACCATGCTTTACTTTAGATAATAAACTTCATCTGCCCGTGTTCTTTCTGAAGATTTAAGTCATTCAGTGGAGCCGAGCAGATTTTTTTATAGGCATAGCCAAAAAATGATTTTGCTCACTTTTTATTTTCGACAGGCAATTTTAGTGATTGGCCAGTGTGCTATTCTATTAAAATCGTAGTCAAAATACGAACAAAAATTGAATACTGTCAACCCTATTTAAAACGTAAGTATTTCATAGGTTGGTGAAACTTGCTAAAAAATATAACAAAAAAACCCCTGTTTAACGGAAACTACTTTTCTATTGGACATGCTAGCAGATGTTGGGAAGATTTTTTATAGAATCATACTTTACGATAGGTTGCAGATAGGAGGAATTGCAAAATGAAAAAAACACTTACTGCAATTTGTGCAACATTTCTTTTAGCAGCTCCAATTCAATTGGCTTCTGCTGCTTCTAATACTACAGAAGGGAACACAGCAAATCAGACAACGAACTGTAAAGTTTACTATTATAATAATTGGTCAAATCACAAGTGGGTTGTAACTAAACCAAATACAACTGCACCGTCAAAAGATACGCAAACAAATCAACAAACAAATAAACCAACAAATCAACAAAATACGACAACGACAACACCACCAACTACATCTAATCCGACTACAACAACATCGGATGTGAATGCTTTTGAACAAGAGGTAGTGAAATTAACGAATGCTGAGCGTACGAAAGCAGGATTAAAGGCTCTACAAACAGATGATAAACTGATGGCTGCAGCACGAGAAAAATCTCAAGACATGCAATCAAAGAAATATTTTTCACATACGAGCCCAACATTTGGTTCACCATTTGATCGTATGAAAGCGCTAGGCATCACTTATAAGAGTGCGGGTGAAAATATCGCCCAAGGTCAACGTTCTCCACAAGAAGTTGTACAAGCTTGGATGGATTCACCGGGTCACCGTGCCAATATTTTAAATGCTAATTATACACATATTGGTGTAGGGTATGTGAAGTCAGGTAACTACTGGACGCAACAGTTTATCCAAAAGTAATATTGTGAAAATTTAATAGAAACAACGTATCTAAATAGGATGTCCAATAAGTCTTCAAGGCTTATTTGGATGTCTTTTTATTTTTTAAGGTAAAAAAATTACAAACAATGAAGAAAACAGGATAATCCAAAGGCATTGCCGTTTGAAATAAGCCATTTTTGCCTATACTTCCAAGTATAGGAGGCGTTTTATGAATAAAGTGGAATTAATGATGAAAAGCTTACAAAAAGCATTTAATCAATCATCCGATTTTACAGTAAGACAAGTAGACTGGCGAGAAGGAACGTCTGCTATTTTATGCTTTTATTCCTCGCTTGTAGATGCAAAAGAAGCGCAAAAATTACTCGATACAATTTATGCACGTTTAGATACAAACAAGCCGTTCTGGAGTGAAACGATAATGACGACTCTGAAGCCATTTTCGTTACCACAAGCCATCGAACATATTTGTAATGGTGAAACGCTAATCATTATTCCTGATACAGGTGAAATGCTTTCACTTACGATTGTCAATCAAGTACACCGCAATCCTGATGAGCCGAATAATGAACATGTTCTGCGCGGATCACATGAAGGATTAGTAGAAAGCGTTGAAACCAATTTAGCCTTATTACGCAAACGAATTCATAATCCTTCGCTGGTCGTAAAATCCTTTTCAATTGGCAAAGAGACAAATACAAAAGCTTATTATCTTTACATTGACGGAGTCATTAAAGCAGAAACGTTAGCTGAAATTGAAAAGCGTATCGATGGCATTAACATAGATTATTTTTATAGTGTTGGTCAACTAAGTGATGAGTTAGAAGATTCCGTATGGTCGCCTTTTCCTCAATTGCTTAATACGGAGCGTCCTGACCGGGTTGTTGCTAATTTAGTTGAAGGTAAAGTGGTGTTGATAACGAATATCTCTCCAACAGCATTGATTGCACCTGTTACGTTTTTTTCTTTTTATCAATCGCCTGACGATTATAATGGTCGAGTATTGGTAGGCTCTTTTTATCGCATGGTGCGGTTATTTTCATTTTTTGCTGCTGTTTTTTTGCCGGCATTTTACATTGCAATTATCAGTTTTCATTTTGAAGTATTGCCATTAGAGTTGAGTAATCAGGTGAAAAATGATGTGAATGAAATCCCTTATCGGCCATTAATAGAGGCGCTAATATTAGAAATTATTATGGAGCTTATACGGGAATCTAGTATTCGATTGCCTCAATCAGTGGGGCAGACCATAGGGATTGTCGGAGGATTAGTTATAGGTGATGCCATTGTAAGTGCTGGATTAGTGTCGAACTTAATGGTAATTGTCGTCGCTTTAACTGCAATTTCTAGCTATGTTGTACCGTCAGTAGAGCTTAACACCTCTATCCGTATATTACGATTTCCATTTATGGTACTAGCCTCACTATTTGGCTTTTTCGGCATAGTTATTGGTGTAGTGGTATTGTTAATTCACCTTATTAATTTAAGCTCTTTAAAACAGCCATACTTTGCTCCAATTGTGCCGTTCCAACCAAAAGAAATCTATAAAGTGTTTGTGCGAGGACCGTTCTTTAAACCTACTGTCCAAGTGACATCTTTTAGTTCACCGAAAGATGACAGTGTAAAGAATGGTGATACACCTTGAATTTTTCGTTATCCAAAGGGCAATTTTTTTTACTAATGTTTTTCATTGAAACAGGGATTATTTATATTTCCTTTCAGACGCCTTTAATAAGCGAAAGTAAAAATAAGGCCTGGGTGCTATTTATCGTAGCAACCACATTACATTATTTAGTATTACTATTTTTTGAGCGGTATTATCGATATTTTTACTTGAATACATTTTTTCAATGGGTGTATAAGGTGTATTGGTTTTTAATGATAGCGACATTTTTAGCCTATATGGTGTATGTTTTAGCATCATGGGTTTTGCCTCAAACGCCCGAGTGGATAATCATCGTTTTCATTGTAGCACTGTCGTTATACGGTAATGTAAGTCGACCAGAAACCGTTATTAATATTGGTGTTATGTTTATTCCGCTTATATTTATTTTTATCATTTTTTTAATGCTTGCGGTTCCAGATCTTACATGGACAAACTTATTACCGCTCGAATTTAATAATTATAAGGAAATAATTCAAGGCATTATTCATAGTGTTTTTGCATTTATGGGAGCGGAAATGTATCTGATTTATCGTCCTTTTTTACAAAAGGAATTGACTTTAAAAAGCAAGCAAATATTGATGTATCAGCTCATCATTTTTGTCTTTTATTTGATTTCCGTTATGTTTTCCCAAATGTTTTTTACTATCGAGGAGATTAAGTTAGTGCCAGAGCCAATTATCTATATTTTAAAATCTCAAGAAGTTACATTTGTAAAGCGACTAGATATTTTCTTTGTATATATTTGGTTATCCTGGTCCATCATCACAGTATTAATTTTTAATTTAACGATAAGGGTCGTCCATTTTGGAATAGGTAAGAAAGGAACTAAAAAGACAACCGTTTTTTATCATCTATTGCTTGCGATTGTGCCAATTTTTTTAGTTAAGTTTAAGGTGATTGAATTAATGAAAAATTCCTTCCATTATATAATATTAATTTTCACTTTTCTCTTACCGATTCTCATCATTTTATGGAATAAATGGAGGGGGAAAACGTGTATCGAAAAGCAATAATCGTTCTGTCAGTTGTACTACTTGCGGGTTGTTGGGACGAACGCTTATATAAAAATTCATCAGTCGTATCCCTTGCTGGTATAGAAGGGACAATGGGCGAATATAAAGGATATTATGCTTATCCGAAAACAATTAATAAGCAAAGTCAGATTATGTTAATTGAAGCAAAAGGTATTTCTCCACGTGATGTACGAAATAATGCCGATTTGAAGGTTGAACAAACACTTGACTTGTCTGAACTTTCAACATTGCTTATTTCAATTGAAACGGTAAAAGAACCTTTATATGACCTATTAGATATTTATTTTCGTGATCCTCAAAATCCAATTTCTATTAAAGTGGCATTGACTGAGGGGAGTGTAAAACCTTTTGTTGAGTTAACAAAAGAAGTAACGGATAATGCAGGAGGTTATTATCAACGCTTTATTGAAAGTACAGAAAAAAATACAATTTACCCTAAACTGAATTTACAAATGATCGGATCGACATTGTTTGATAATGCCAAAGATATTGCCATCCCTTATATTAAAATGGATGAAGAAGAACATAGCGCGGAAGCTGCAGGAGTGGCATTGTTTTCTGGGCAAGTGTTTACTGGGAAAATTTTGGATCCTAAGCAATCCTTTTATATGCTTTTATTAATGGATAAAGCGAGTCAACATGCACGTATACAATATATGCTCAAGCTCAATAACGAGGATGTACCTGTCACTGGGGAGGTAATCCATTTAAAAAGAAAATGGATCATCAATGAAGAAATGAAAAAAATAACAATGGATTTTAAAATTGACGTAGAAATAGAAGAGTTTTCAAAAGATCATTTGTATAAAGAGGAGACGTTTAAAACGATAGAGGAGATGTTCCAACAAAGAATACAAGCTGATTTTGAGGAAGTAATAAAAATACTGCAAGAACAGAAGTCCGACACGTTAGGGATAGGACGTTATATTCGCGCCTATCATCCCAAATTCTTCGAGGAAGACTGGCGCGAGCAATTTGCTTCACTTACGATTGAACCAAAAGTGAAAGTAACGATTATTCGTACAGGCATACTCCGTTAATAAGGAGCTTGCATCTATTGTTTAACTAACAAAACGCAAAAATGTTGATGTTGAATCACCATTTTTGCGCTTTTTTCATTATAGGGCAAATTTTCTTTGTACGCGTAATAAACGGATTAATAAGGTAATAGCGCCTGCAGATAGACCAGCTACAAGCCCTAACCAATAACCAACTGGACCCAAATCAGTATAGTTAGCTAGTACATAACCTGTAGGCAATCCAATAATCCAATACGAGATAATAGCCATGATAAATGTGATGGTCACATCCTTGTATCCTCGTAATGCGCCTTGCACAGGTGCTTGAATAGAATCAGATAGTTGGAAAATGGCAGCATACACTAAAAAGACTTGCGCATTTTTTAAAACTAGCTCATCGCTTGAATACATTGTAGCGATTTGTTCGCGAAGTAAGTAGAGAATGCAAGCTGAGAAAAAACTAAATAGTATTGCTGTACCTACACATAAATAGCTATAGATTTTTGCATCACGTAAACGTCCCGCACCAATTTCAAAACCTACTAAAATCGTTACACCCATTGAAATACTTAGAGGAACCATATATAACAACGACGTAAAGTTAATGGCGATTTGATGGGCAGCGATGATTTCTGTGCTAAAGCTACTCATCATCATTGTGACGGCAGAAAAAATACTCGTTTCCGCAAATAAGGAAATACCGATTGGCACACCAATAACTAAGATTTCTTTCCAGCTAAGCCATTGTAACTTTGGCCATTCACGGAAAATAGTAAAGTGTTCAAAAGGCACGCGTTTAGCAATAATCCAAACCGTAATAAAGAAAATTAGCCAATACGTAATGGCTGTTGCAACACCTGCACCAACACCACCAAGCTCAGGTGCACCGAACTTTCCGAAAATGAAAATATAATTTAAGAAAATATTAATAGGTGTTCCTAGCAGTGTAATAATCATGGTTACTCGTGTTTGACCTAACGCATCGATAAAACAACGTAGAACAAAAAATAAAAAGAGTGGAATAAGACCAGCGCACATTGCATGAATATAAGATTTAGCAATGTTATGTACAGCGGCGTCTAATTGCATATTTCCCAGTATCCAATCGAGCCCGATAAATAATATGATAAAAATACATGCAGAAAGTACAAGTGCGACATATAAGCCTTGCTGCACTGCTTGTTTTGCTAATTGTTCTTTCTTTGCGCCAACAAGCTGGGAGACAATCGGTGTTATTGCTAATAATATACCTGAAAGCCCAGTATAGATAGGCATCCAAATGGACGACCCAATGGAGACTCCTGCCAAATCAGAAGTACCGTAGCGGCTAGACATTAAAATGTCGAAAAAAGAAATGAGATAAATGGCTACTTGGGTAATTAGAATAGGTACAATGATTTTTAAAATGAGTGAATACTTTTGCTTTAACGTTGTCGTTTTATACATAGTGAGTAACTTCCTTTTATAAGCATGATGAATTAGTATAGCATATAGTAAACATCATATGATGAAAAATTAAAGCTTCATCTATATCTTTTCTTTCGCATATAGTAAAATAAAAGACTGTAAACAAAAGTGGCGTTTGCTACAATGGCTTTTAAGGAATAGGAGAATTTACGTGAAACAACAAACAATCATTTTAACCGGTGGTGGGACAGCAGGCCATGTATCACTTAATCAAGCGATATTACCTTCTTTACTTGAACTAGGTTACGATGTCCACTATATTGGTTCAGAGCAAGGTATTGAAAAAGAATTAATTGGCGAGGCATTTCCTGACGTCCCGTTCTATGGGATTGCTAGCGGGAAATTGCGTCGTTATTTCTCTATGAAAAACTTTACGGATCCTTTTAAAGTACTTGCTGGCATTATGCAAGCATTTCGCATTATAAAGAAAGTAAAGCCAGAGGTTATTTTTTCAAAAGGTGGTTTTGTCTCTGTACCTGTCGTGATGGCAGCAAAAGTGGCAGGCGTACCGGTTGTCATACATGAATCCGATGTAACGCCCGGATTAGCTAATAAAATTGCACTTCCATTTGCTTCGCATATCTTCACTATTTTTGAAGAGACGCTTCAGCACTTGCCAAAGGAAAAGGCTACTTGTACAGGTTCCATTATTCGTCAAGAATTATTTAATGGGAATAAAGCAAAAGGCCTTGCTTTCTGTGGCTTTACGGCGTCAAAACCTGTTCTTTTAGTGATGGGGGGAAGTCTTGGTTCGGTTGTGTTAAATGATGCATTACGCCATAATTTACCTGAACTACTTCAAACATTTCAAGTAATACATCTATGTGGAAAAGGAAATAAAGACGACAGCTTAGAGTCAATGAAAGGCTATAAACAGTTTGACTATGTTACGACGGAATTACCGGATTTACTGCATGCAGCAGATTTTGTTGTTTCTCGTGCAGGGTCTAACTCTATATTTGAATTTTTAGCCCTGCATAAGCCAATGCTATTAATTCCTCTATCTGCACAAAAAAGTCGTGGCGATCAAATTTTAAATGCAAAGTTATTTAAAAAGCAAGGGTACGCTGAAGTTTTACAGGAGGAAGAACTAACAAAAGAAACATTTATGAAATCAGTTTATACGTTAACAGCGCGTAAATCAGAAATCATACCAGCAATGGAAAAGACGCAAAGACCTAAAACGCCAAACGAAATGGCGAGGTTAATATTGCAATATAAAAAATAAAAAGCTATGTGTACTGTTATAATAAACAGTGCACATAGCTTTTTTGTTGGTTATTACATTGCTTGTTCTTCGCCTTCTTGCGTTTGATTGGCAGTTGTTAGATAGAACAAGTCACGTGGTATTTTATATAGATTAAATTGTGCTTCTCCGCTGTTAACTTGTGCTAGTAATGTTGGGTGACTATCATTTGCACTTACAACATAAGGCAACTTTAAAGCGGCACGCTGTGATTTACTATTTTCTACTCGTATACGGAGGAAAACCGTATGGAAATTATAATCAAAAAATAATTCATTTAAGAAGAGCATTTTTGCTTTTTGGTTGTAACCTTGCCCTTGATAGGGGAGTCCTATCCACGTTCCGAGGAAGCCAGCACCGTCTTCCACATCATGAATGCTAATGGTGCCAATCGGTTGACCCCAATCATCAGTTATTGTCCTGGAGATAGCGAGCCCTCTCGCTTCTTCTTCGATTAGTTGCTTGGTCATAAACCAGTATTCGTCCGCAGATTGTGCCTTTTGGCGAACGAAGGGAAAAACAGATGGATGCGATAATAGCTCATAAAGCTCTGTACATTCATGTAGGTCTCGATGTTTAAGCATACGAAACGCCTCCTTTGCAAGGGTAGTTAAAACAATTCCGTTAAAGCATAAAGAATAAAACTAAAATTCGTACTGGAATTAAAAACCCAAAGAACTAGACGTTATAACTATGAAATCCATAATCTCCCGCTGTCTTACTGATTTTGCGACCATACCGAAAAATGGCTAGTTTTATTAATATAATATAACAAGTCTACTGCTTGGTGCAATCATTTTGCTCTTTTAAACGAAAATTAAGTTTAATTGTCAGTTAATTCAGAAAAAAGGTGAAAGATATCATTTCCCTACTTTTGTTATATATGATTTAAAGTCTATTAAAGTTATATGTTTCATAAAATTGACGAAAAAAAGTATTTCCTTAGTATCGTTTTGCCTTGTGAAAAGTGAAATATTATCAAATTTTACTCGAAAAAGGATAGAATCTTTCGTAATTCAACAAAGTTAAATGATTGTAAATATGTTATAATACTAGTGTAATTTTTATTTTATAAATAAATACATTTATAACGAATTTATATATATATGTGACTTTATAATGGGGAGTGACATCATGGAATATCTTTTAAGCGAAAAACTATTCAATCAACTATTTATTGGAGAAGATTTCGTCTATTTAATGAAAAGAGTTGGAGACGATTATCAATATATTCGCTTAAATCAAGCTGCCCAAGCACTGTTATCCAATAACGCCATTGGAAAAATGCTATCTGCTGTTACTTCTAGTCGGAATTTTGTCATTATTCAAGAAAATTATCATCGAGCAATCGCTCAACATCAGCAGGTCGATTACGTCGATTATGCCTATGTTGAATCGGAAGTGCGAAAATATGAGACATCTGTCCGCCCGATTAAAGACGGAAATGAATACTATATTTTAGCTATTACAAAAGAAATCTTATATGACAGAAGTGTTGAAGATAAGTTTTTATTTATGCGGTCTATTTTTGACCACGCTTTTTTTTCAACCGTTATTTTATCTGCTGAAGGTACTATATTTGAAGTAAATACAAGCTTCATGGAAGATTTTGATTTGGATAACGATATGGTGAAACATCAGCCATTTATCGATTTGCCCATCATTCCAAAAGAGGAAATAGAAAAAATACAAGACTATTTGCAAAGAGCAGCAATGGGGGAAAATATTGCAGAGAAGCTTATTAAATTACATACGTTGGATCAACAGGAGCGCATGTATTTAGTATCAATGTCACCAGTAATGCAAGGAGACAATTCCTTTGCTATTTTCTTAATCATGCAAGATTTTACGCAATTCACAGAACAACAGGCCGCATTGCGTTCGACATCCCATGGCCTTGAAGTGTACAAGGCAGCTTTAAATTCTGCCACTTCCATTGCTATTTTAGATATCGAAGGAAAAATCGTGGAAGTAAATGATTTATTTTTAAATGCTTCGGGATTTACAGCCAGTGAATTGCTAGGCCATCCTTATGACCTTATTGAACCCCGTAATAATAAAAAAAGCGTGTTTCAAGCAATCAATGAAACCCTGGCATTAGGAGAGGTGTGGCGAGGTGAGCTGTGCTACCGCACTAAATATCATGCAGACTATTGGGTAGAGGCTGCTATTGTGCCCTTGAAAAATGAATTTGGCCAAGTGGAGCAATATTTATCCATTAACTATGATATTACGGACAAGAAAAGAATGTTAACGGAATTAAAAAATATTGAACGGACATTCCGATTAATTACTGAAAATACAAATGATTTAATTGTCATCTTAAATGAAGATGGTATCATTATTTATGCCTCACCGTCTTACAGAATGTATTTAGGTTACGCAATTGTTGAATTACAAGGCCAGTTTTACAGTGATATTATTGATGAGCAAAGTAAACCAGCGTGGCAAGCGTTTCTAAATGATTTTACAGAGAAGACTGATACACAATTTGAGCTATTGCTTCAAGGGAAAGATGGTACACCAGTTTGGACAGAAGGAAATGTAACGGTCGTTCATGATACAGAACGCGAAACAATCTCACAAATTATTATGGTTTCACGTGAAATTACCCATCGTAAAGAACGAGAAAATGATTTACTTTATCTTGCTTATCATGATAGTTTAACGCAGCTACCGAATCGAAGGTATCTAACAAAGGAATTTCCCAAAATACTGATGGACGCACATGCCAAAAACGCTTGTATTGCCATGTTATATATTGATGGAGATGACTTTAAAGATGTAAATGATCAATTCGGACATGATATGGGGGATGATTTTATCCGCAAATTTGGTAATGTGTTAATTACCTCTGTGCGTAGTCACGATCTTGTTATTCGAATGGGTGGGGACGAATTTATCATTATTTTAACAGGTTTAACGCGTAAACCTGAAGCAAGGCAAGGTCAAATGATGCATATCATTAACCGTATTCGCAATGAATTAAAAAAAGGTTGGACAATCGAAAATCATTTCTTTGCACCTACTGCCTCTATAGGAATTGCCTATTATCCAGACCATGCAACTACATTAGAGGAGCTATTGGATTTAGCAGACCAAGCATTATATAAAGCAAAGGAAAGTGGGAAAAACAATTTATTTATAACTGGCCCACTTTAAAATAAGTCTGTACAAACGAGTATTTACTTGTGGTACAGGCTTTTTAAATGATGTTATGCTAGAAAAGAAGTTATTAGATTGAAATAGAAGGTGATTAGATGCCTAAAAAAATACTATTGGTAGAAGATGAAAAACATATTGCTCGTTTTGTTGAACTGGAGTTACAGCATGAAAGCTATGATGTGACCGTAGCCTTTGATGGGCGGGAAGGTCTTGCACTTGCTACAACAGAAAACTATGATGTTCTATTATTAGATGTCATGCTGCCGGGGATTAATGGAATTGAGATTTGTCGCCGCGTTCGTACGCAGTCACAAGTACCCATTATTTTACTTACTGCGAGAGATGCAGTGATGGATCGAGTTGCAGGTTTAGACGCAGGAGCCGATGATTACATCGTGAAGCCTTTTGCCATTGAAGAATTACTGGCACGTATACGTACCATTTTACGCCGTGTGGAGCCTAATGAAAAAATGGTGGGTCATACATTACGTTTTCGAGATATTGAAATCGATATTGATGCATATGAGGTATTGGTGCAAGGGCAAAGACTTGATCTTACAAAAACCGAATATGATTTGTTGAAGTTATTAATAGAACATAAAAACCGCGTATGTACAAGAGAGCTTATATTAACTTCTGTCTGGGGGTATGATGCAGATATTGAGACAAATGTGGTGGATGTATACATCCGTCATCTAAGGACAAAACTACCTGGTGATTTAAATGCCTATATCGAAACCGTACGTGGGGTAGGATACGTGATGCGTGAATGAATAAAATAAAAGCCTATTTCAGCAATCTTTCTTTGCAAAGAAAGTGGATGTTGACATCGAGTGCGGTCATTTTTATTAGCTACGCTATAATTTGTATCGTCGTCTATGTTTCACTGCATACTTGGCTACTAAATGATGAAATTAGTAAAGTGAAACGAACTAGAGATGATGTCGCTTCATTTTTAGAATCACAAGGGCCCAATATATCTATCCAACAAATCCAGCAAAATACAGGATTATTAAAATCGATAGTTGATCGCGAGCAAACGGTTAGACTATATAATAATGATGGTATTGAAATTTTGCGAATTAATAATGCCTCCAAAGCTGCACCTCTTTCTCCCATGCAGAAAATTGTGCAAATGACCATTGATAAAAAAGAGGCATATGTCGTCAATGAGCCAATAAAGCTTGGTTTTTTTCAAGTATATATTCAAGTGATTCATCCGTTAACACGTTTTGAATCCTTAATGCGTTATTTGTTGACCGCCATGCTTATAGCAGGAGTCGGCGCATTGTTCCTTTCAGGTTCCATTGGGTATTATTTAGCGAATTATTTAACGAAGCCACTTCATGCATTGCGTGCATCAATGAAAACTGTAATGGACCAAGGTTTTAATGAACCAATACAGCTATCCTACTCATCACAAGATGAAATTGGTGACTTATTGAAAATGTACAATGCAATGATGAATGAGCTACAAATATCATTTGCTCAACAGCAGCAATTTGTTGCGGATGCTTCTCACGAACTGCGGACACCTATTCAAGCAATTGAAGGCCATCTCTCACTACTCAAGCGGTGGGGTAAGGATGATCCAGTGATTCTAGAAGAATCGATAGATACATCATTAACGGAAATTACTAGGATGCGAAAAATGATTGAAGAGTTGCTTGAACTCGCACGACGTGAAGAGAAAGATGACACCAGTGAAGCAAATCCGGTCGCGGTCATTGAAGGTGTCATAAGTGAAATGGCGAAATTGTACCCGAATGCAACTATTACGCTGTCGAAAAATGACGAAATAGGGGCTGTCTTTATAACACCGAATGCTCTTGCTCAAGTAATTCGCAATATAGTAGAAAATGCCATTCGTTATTGTGAAAAAGTTCCGGAAGTAAATATTTCCCTTTTTGTGAAGGGTGAAAAAGTAGAATTTCAAATAACAGATAATGGGATTGGAATAGCTGAAAAAAACCTTCCCTATATTTTTGATCGTTTTTACCGTGTAGATGAAGCAAGAAATCGTCAAATTGGCGGTACAGGCTTAGGGCTAAGTATTTCTAAAATGTTACTTGAAAAATATAATGCTTCAATAGAAGTCAAGAGTGAAGTAAATGTTGGAACCGTTTTCTTGTTGAAGATACCGCTAAAATATTAAGAAAAATACACGCTTTATTTAAGAATTTTAGCCTTCGAGAAAAAAATTGCTTAATTTGCTAAAAAGAGTTGTATTTTCTGTGAAGAGTAGTAAGATTGAGATGGAAAAAACGTTCTTTAAATTATGGATAAGTTGTGTCAAACATCCTTTTAATGAGCGGGAAAATATTATATAATTAATTGTAATTTAATTAATGGAACTGCCGATAGGCAAAATTTGGAGGTCATTTTTCATGTCGAACAACGTTACAACTGTAAGTTCTCCATGGTCAGCTTTCTCTGGTCCTAACTTAGGATATGTGATGGAGCAATACGACTTATTCTTACAGTCTCCTGAAGAAGTAGAACCGGAGTTAGTATCATTATTCCAACAATTTGGTGCACCAGTCGTAGTAGAAGGTGATGTAGCTGTAGTAAGTGGTTCAGCAGCTCCTGCTGGCGATTATAAAAAGGTATTGGCAGCTGTTAAATTAGCTGATGCAATTCGTTCACAAGGACATTTAGCAGCAGATATTTATCCTTTGAAAAATCGTGCACTTCAAACAGCGCAAATTGAAGAAAGTGCGTTCAACTTAAGTCCTGCGGATTTAGCAGAAATTCCTGCTGCTATCTTCTTCAAAGATGTGCCAGCGGGCGTGAAAAATGGTAAGGATGCAATTGATTATTTAAAATCTGTTTATACAGATAAAATAGCTTTTGAATATGGGCATGTTGTCGTAACTGAAGAACGTGATTGGATTCAAACTCAAATTGAATCTGGTTCTTTAAAACAAGCACTATCTTCAGATGAGAAAAAAGCGTTATTAGACCGTTTAACACGTGTTGAGAACTTTGAGAAATTTATTCACAAAACATTTGTTGGTCAAAAACGTTTCTCAGGTGAAGGTTTAGATACTCAAATCGTCCTTTTTGATGAAATTTTAAAAACAGTAGAAGCGAACAAAGTAGAAAATGTTCGTATTGGTATGGCACACCGTGGTCGTCTAAATGTGCTAACACATATTTTAAATAAGCCATATGACATGATGTTCTCTGACTTTGCACATGTTTCAAACGATTTATTTATGCCAGAGCACGGTCGACTTGAAATTACAAAAGGTTGGACTGGTGATGTGAAATACCACATGGGTGCTTCTTATACACGTGAATCAGGTATGAATGTCAAACTAGCGTATAACCCTTCACACTTAGAAGTTGGAAATCCGGTAGTATTAGGTTCTACTCGTGCAACACAAGATGAGACATCTAAGCCAGGGCAAGCTGTGCATAACCCAGCAAAAGGACTAGGTATCCTTGTGAATGGTGACGCTGCATTCCCAGGTCAAGGGATTGTAACAGAAGTGTTAAACTATTCTAAAACTGAAGGTTTCTCAACTGGTGGTACAATTCATATCATTGCGAACAATATGATTGGTTTCACTACGGAACTACAAGACTCACGTTCATCTGTTTATTCTTCTGACCCAGCAAAAGGTTACGAAGTACCAGTTGTACATGTCAATGCAGATAGCCCAGAAGCTGTAGCACAAGTAGGTCGTTTTGCTGCTAACTATCGCCAAAAATTCGGTAAAGATATTATTGTTGACTTAATTGGTTACCGTCGACATGGTCACAATGAAACAGATGACCCAACTGTAACAAATCCAGAAACATATAAACTTGTTGCAAAACATGATACAATTCGTACATTGTATGGTGCGCAATTAGTGTCTGAAGGCCTAGTTACTGCTGATGAAGTAGCAGCACTTGATGCAGCAATCTATGCTGAAATGCAAGTGGCTTACGATCATGTAAAAGAAATGGCAGCTAAAGATGAACATAAACAGATAGAGATGCCAGAAGAATTAAAAATTGAATTCCCACAAATTGATACAGCAGTAGGTGCTGAACGTTTACAAACAATAAACGAAGAACTTTTAGTGTTTGAACAAAACTTCGAGCCACAAAAGAAATTAGGTAAAATTTTAGAAAAACGTCGCGATGCATTTACTTCTGCTAAAATTGACTGGGGTCATGCTGAAACATTAGCATATGCAACAATTATTCAAGATGGCACACCTGTTCGTTTTACTGGTCAAGATGCGCAACGTGGTACATTCTCACAACGTCATTTAGTGTTACATGACAAAAATAACGGCAATGTATTTACACCACTTCACCATATCTCAGGTGCAAATGCTTCATTTACAGTTCACAACTCTCCATTAACTGAAGCTGGAGTTGTAGGCTTTGAATACGGTTACAATTTAGAAAAAGGCAATGTTTTATCTGTATGGGAAGCACAATTTGGTGACTTTGCAAACATGGCACAGGTGATGTTTGATAACTTCATTTCAGGTGCACGTTCTAAATGGGGTCAAAAATCAGGCTTTGTCATCCTTTTACCACATGGTTATGAAGGTCAAGGTCCTGAACATTCTTCAAGTCGTATGGAACGTTATTTACAAATGTCAGCAGAAAATAACTGGTTTGTTGCGAACTGCTCGAATGCAGGTAACTACTACCACTTATTACGCCGTCAAGCAGCAATGTTAGAAACAGAGGGTGTACGCCCATTAGTTGTTGTATCACCAAAATCTTTACTTCGTCATCCATTGGCAGCAGCAAGTGCTGAGCAATTAGCAGATGGTTCATTCCAAGAAGTAATTGAGCAACCAGGATTAGGTACAAAAACGGAATCTGTTGAGCGTATTGTATTAGGTACTGGTAAAGTAATGATCGATTTAGCAGACCGCGTGAAAGATGGAGAAGGCTTCGATCACTTACACATTGTGCGTGTAGAACAACTTTACCCATTCCCAACAGCGCAAGTAGCTGATATTATTGCTAAGTATCCAAATGTAAAAGAAATTGCATGGGTGCAAGAAGAACCTAAAAACCAAGGTGCTTGGAATTACGCATTAGAAACATTATATGAGCTATCTGAAGGTAAAAAGCTTCGTTATGTAGGTCGTCCTGCAATGAGCTCAACTTCAGAGGGCGATGCAGATTCTCATAAAGCAGCTCAGTCTGCTGTCATTGAAGAAGCAGTGGCTGAAACGGTTAAAGTTAAATAAACATATCAACATTACTGGAAGCTGGGCTACTTGCCTAAGGCGGTAGCCCTTTTATGTGCATTATGCACGTTAATCAAAGGAGGAAATGAAAGTGGCTGAAATTAAAGTCCCTGAATTAGCAGAATCGATTACAGAAGGTAGTATTGCACAGTGGGTTAAAAAAGTGGGCGACCGCGTGGAAAAAGGTGAATTTATCGTTGAACTTGAAACAGATAAAGTAAACGCTGAAATCATCTCTGAAGAAGCTGGCGTACTAACACAAATTTTAGCTGAAGAAGGCGATACTGTTCTTGTAGGTCAAGTAATCGCAGTTGTAGAAGCTGGCGAAGGTGCAGCACCAGCACCAGCTGCAGCACCAGTTGCAGCAGCTCCAACACCAGCAGCGCCACAAGCAGCAGCTCCAACACCAGCACCAGTTGTAGAAGAAACTTCAGGTGAGCGTGTCATTGCGTCTCCTGCAGCACGTAAACTTGCTCGTGAAAAAGGTATTGACCTTGCAGCTGTATCTCCAGTAGATCCACAAGGCCGTGTACGTGTTCAAGACGTTGCAGCTCATGGTACAGCACCAGTAGTAGCGCAACAAGCAGCGCCAGCAGCACCAAAAGCAGTAGTAGCTGTTGACGAATCTCGTGTTACAATTGAAAAAATGAGCCGTCGTCGTCAAACAATTGCTAAACGTCTATTAGAAGTGAAGCAATCAACTGCTATGCTTACAACATTCAATGAAGTAGATATGACAAACGTAATGGCATTACGTTCACGTAAAAAAGAACAATTCTTTGAGTCAACTGGCTCTAAGCTTGGTTTCATGTCATTCTTCACAAAAGCAGTAGTGGCTGCACTTAAAAAATACCCATATGTGAATGCTCAAATCGTTGGCGATGAAATTCACTTAAATAACTTCTTTGATATTGGTGTAGCTGTATCAACTGAAGAAGGTTTAGTAGTACCAGTTGTTCGCGATGCTGACCGTAAAAACTTTGCTGAAATTGAAGATTCAATTGCAGATTTAGCTAAAAAAGCTCGCGATAAAAAATTAGGTATCGCTGATCTTCAAGGCGGTTCATTCACGATTACAAATGGTGGTGTATTCGGTTCATTAATGTCAACACCTATTATGAACGGTACTCAAGCTGCTATTTTAGGTATGCACTCAATTAAAAAACGTCCAGTAGAAGTGAACGGTGAAGTAGAAATTCGTCCTATGATGTACTTAGCACTATCTTATGACCACCGCATTATCGATGGTAAAGATTCTGTAGGCTTCCTTAAAACAGTTAAAGAATTACTTGAAAATCCAGAAGATTTATTATTAAATTCTTAATACAGAAAAATATGTGTTCAAGCCCTGCAAATTTAACGGTTTGCAGGGCTTTTTGTTGTCCCTGTATAGGGAAGCTTCGGTTCTCAAGGAATAGACGAAATTTCGCCTTATACAATTGGTCTAAAGGCCTTTAAATGTAGAGAAATACTGAATCTTTTGTATTGTCGGTAGTATTGAACATGATAATATTTTATGGAAAAATATTAAATAATAATTACAACACTTCTACTTTCTTAGATGTAATTTATGGATTTTAGAAGGATAATAACCTAATTTTGTCATTAGTCAGAAAAATGATAAAACTATCTTGACGAATAGACTAGCTTTATAGTAATATCTAAATATCAATTAAATAAACAAACCTCACTGTTATCTATGTGAGGTAGAGGCGCGGTATTTATTAGTCCATTGCTGAGTTAAAGCAAGCGAAGACGTAATGGAGAAGGAAATATCGCCGAAGTATAAAAGGAGCTCGTACTTTTATGCTGGGTCTGCAGTGAATAAGTGCAGGACTGTCCTAGTAAATCTAATTCCAGTTTACTAGGTTGTGCTATCTCAGAATGATGGAAATTATAGTGAGGATTTGGGCAACTGTCAATAAAAGGTAAGACCTAAGTTCAAAACTTAGGTCTTTTTTTGTACAGTTGCTTTATTTTTTTTACAGAAAAGGGGAGTTTTAGATGAAAAGAAAATGGTTGCTATTTATGTTAACGGCAATGACAGCGATTTTGTTAGCAGCTTGTGATGCTGGAGACAAATCGGAAGACAAAGCATCAGGTGATGCGGCGAAAGAAGAAACAGGTGGAGAATTCCGCATAGGTATGGAAGCAGGTTATCCTCCATTTAACTGGACACAGCAAGATGATTCAAATGGTGCAGTAAAAATTGCTGATAATGCAGAATATGCAGGCGGCTATGATGTACAAATGGCGAAAAAGATTGCTGAAGGTTTAGGAAAAGAATTAGTTATTGTCAAAATGGAATGGGATGGTTTAGTTCCAGCACTACAATCCAAAAAAATTGATGCGATTGTAGCGGGGATGTCTCCAACTAAAGAACGCAAACAAACAATTGATTTTACAGAAAACTACTATACTTCTGATTTCGTCATGGTAATTAAAAAAGGTAGTAAATACGAAGATGCAAAATCTATTCAAGATTTCTCAGGTGCAAAAGTTACTTCACAGTTAAATACGTCTAACTACAATGTAATTGATCAAATTAAAGGCGTAGAAAAACAAACAGCAATGGAGAATTTCTCTGCAATGCGTGTCGCTTTAGAAGCAGGCAAAATTGATGGTTATGTAGCAGAGCGTCCAGAAGGTATTTCTGCTGCAGCAGCGAATGACAAATTTACATTTGTATCATTCGAAGAAGGCTTTGATACAGATATTTCAAATACTTCAATTGCAGTTGGTTTACGTAAAGGTGATGCAAGTCTAGATAAAATCAATGAAATCCTAAAAGGTATTTCAGAAGATGATCGCCAAAAAATTATGGAAGAAGCAATTCTTCAACAACCTGCAGCACAGTAATTTCGTTGAGGTTGCGCCAAAATGGAAAATAGTATACTGGAAGTATTTCTAGTATGCTATTTTTTGATATAAAAGTATGAATCCTTGGAAATAAAAAGGATTTTTATTAAGCGGTGCAGCCTCAATCATTTTCGTTTATATAGAAGGGTAGCACCTTCTGATAAATGCTCATGTCTATGGTGTGTATCACATAATTTGAATAAAGCAACATCATTCAAATGAAGAGATGATTTCGCTAAGGCATATTTGATATCAAGCAACAACGCGTTGTTAGGAGGAACATCATGAGTTTAGATTGGATCATTTCTATAATAGAAAACAACTGGCAAATGTTTTTACGAGGTGCGTATTATACATTACTTATTTCAATTATCAGTACAGTCATTGGTGCATTTATCGGATTTTTTATTGGGATTATGCATACCATTCCAGTACGTAAAAAGGGTATAAAATATTATGTATTAAAATGTGTTAATTTTATACTGACATGCTATGTAGAATTTTTCCGTGGTACACCAATGATTGTACAAGCAATGGTAGTATTTTACGGACTAGATATTGCTTTTGGGATTGATATGCACTTTATTACGGCAGGTATTTTAGTCGTTTCGCTTAATACAGGTGCTTATATGGCAGAAATTGTTCGTGGAGGGATTGTTTCCATTGATAAAGGACAGTACGAAGCTGCTTCTGCTATTGGGATGGGACATGTACAAATAATGATGTATGTCGTATTACCACAAGTTGCGCGTAATATTTTACCGGCGACAGGCAACCAATTAATTATGAATATTAAAGATACGGCTGTTTTAAGTGTGATTGGCGTAACGGAACTATTTTTCCAAACGAAATCAATATCAGGTAATAACTTCCGCTATTTCGAATCATTCTTTGTTGCATGTGTGCTGTACTTTATCATGACATTTACGGCATCAAGAATATTATTATACGTTGAAAAACGCCTTGATGGACCGGATGCTTATCAAAAAGAATTAAAGGAAATTGACTAAGGGGGACGAACAAATGGCAATCATTCAAATAGAGCATTTAAGTAAATCATTTGGACGTAACCAAGTGTTGAAAGATGTGAATTTTAAAGTAGAAAAAGGAGAGGTTGTATGCTTAATCGGTTCATCAGGTTCCGGTAAATCAACACTCTTACGTTGCATTAATTTACTTGAAACGCCAAATGGTGGCGAAATTATTTATAAAGGGGAAAATATTTTAAACGAAAAGCATAATATTAAAGCTTATCGTACCCATTTAGGAATGGTTTTCCAACAGTTTAATTTATTTAACAATCATAATGTGTTAAAAAATTGTACAGTAGGGCAAGTAAAGGTGCTCAAACGTTCAAAAGATGAAGCAGAGAAAACAGCCTTGAAATATCTGAAAATCGTCGGTATGGATCAATACGTCAATGCTAAGCCACGTCAACTTTCTGGTGGTCAAAAGCAACGTGTAGCGATTGCACGGGCATTATCGATGAATCCAGATGTAATGCTATTTGATGAACCAACATCTGCGCTAGACCCAGAAATGGTCGGGGAAGTCTTAAAAGTTATGCGAGAGTTGGCGGATTCAGGAAATACGATGTTAATCGTAACACATGAAATGGAGTTTGCGAAGGAAGTTGCAGATCGTGTTGTATTTATGGATAAAGGGGTAATTGTGGAAGAGGGACCACCATCGAAGGTGCTAGTAAACCCAGAACATGAACGTACAAAAGAGTTTTTAAAACGAACGCTGAAGTAAGTGTAGCGTTCGTTTATCTTCAGCATCAATGGATTTCAGTCCGTGCTGACACTTGATAATGCTTCAGTCACATCTGTAATAGGAAAGCACTCCGTATCGGAAATCTACATGTAAAATGTAATAGCACTAGGCAAGCCCCACCATGAAAAGTCGTGGTAGGGCTTACGAGTGCTAGGAAAGTATTTTTAAAGTAAAAACAAGTTTCTACAGTTTTAAGGGAGTTCCATAACAAATGGACTCATTTATTTTCTAGAATTCCATTCTGCATATAAAATAAAGCAAATGGCAAATGCAACAGCGATGATAAAAAACCATTGCGGAACACCACCAAAACTCATAACAACACCTCTAGTATCATTTTATTAGGGTAAATGTGTAAATAAAACGTCATTAAGTACAAAATATAGACTTCTATAGTTTTTTCTCCACAAAAGAGCTAAAATCGTATAAAATAAACAATAGACGTTAGCTAAGTGCTAGTAAAGAGAGGTAGAGAAATTATGTTACATTTAAAATGGAAAGATGCGCCAACACTTCGTAAGGTTACTTGCAAACATACGAATGCATCAAAATATTTAGTATCCAACGTATTAACAGTAGGAAAAGAGTATGAAGTGAAAAATGAAACAGAAGAGTTCATTTTCATTATTGACAACACGGGTAATATCGGTGGTTACTACAAAGAGTATTTCGCATAAAATGAGTAGGGGTGTCACAGAGAACTTCTGAGACACCCCTTTATATATTTAGCGACCCAGTATATTATTCCTTCGTTGTTTTTTTCATCCCAGCAACATCTAGTTGTAAATGTTGTCTATCCTGTTCTGTCGCAGTATGCAAAGCAAAAACATCTTGAATGGCCGTTTTAAGCTCCCGCTGTGTTTCTTTAAATTTCATTACTTGCTGTTCAAAAGTAGGACTAGTAAAGCGCTCGTTTGTTCGTGCCAGTCTTTCTTCCAATTGATTGTAATGATGATCCATATTCATGGATAACATCATAGCCAATTGATTTTTCCAAAGAGGAATGAGTGTCACAATTGAAAACTCTATTTTCTCAGCAAGCGTTTGATTAGCTTGTTGAATCATGCGTATTTGAGGGGCAGTTTGTAATGCAACCTGCTGGGACACTTGTAAATCATAAATACGTTGGTCGAGTCTTTCCAGTTGTGCTGTGAAATCATTGAGCTGTTGAATAGCTAGCGGTTGTTTAGTTGTTTGTACAATATCCACTTTTGTAGGTAACTCTACTTCAATGGCTTGCTGTTTTTTCATCAGTCCAGCTGCAATGGCAGTTGCAAGCTCTTCAAAAAATCCTCTATTGTGTGCATATAGCTGTTCTAACATTTCTACGTCTTTTAACAGTTGTAGTTGAGCACGTTCGAGTTGAACACCAATTCGTTCGACTTGAATACTAATGCGTTCAAATTCCGTTAATGTTTGTTTGACGCTAGGACTCGTTTTACCGAACATTTTTTTAAAGAAGGAAGGTTTTTTTGGCTCTAGTGCCGCAGGGTCTACACGGTCTAATGTTTGCATTAAGGAATCTAGCATTTGACCAATTTTTGTGACATCTTTATCCTTCACTTGGGCAAGCATACGATCTGCAAATTGAGAGACTGCACGTTGAGAGTCTTGACCTAATGATAATACGGATTCAAAACTACTTAGGTCAATTTGACTTGCATATAAAAGTGCACGACTTTGGGCAAGAGGTGACAATGTCTCATAGGTCTCCATCGCTTCTTGGTTTGACGATGCTAAATAGCTTTGTACAAGAGGTGAGATTCCTTGCAATGAATCTAAATGGACGAAAGCATCTCTGTTAGCTGTCATTTTTCCTCGCCTCGCCATTCCAATTGTTCTTTCCGTTTTAAATTGGAACGGTTTGCGAATTCAATTTCCATTTGAAGATGATCGATATCATTAGAGAGTGCATCCTTTAAATCAATTTGAAACGTGGAATTTAAATCCGCTAATGTTTCACGCGTTTTTGATAATGTAATTTGGATTTCTTTATCTTTGACAGGCTGTTTTGACAACATAGTATACTTTTCAGTCAATTCAACAGCAGAAGGAAGATGCGCATAGAAAAATGGCTCCACATTGTAAAACTTTCTTGGATCAGTTTTGACAATTTTGATAATGTTTTTTGAAATACGTGTCATTTCGAGTAATTGCTTAAAGGCTGACACGGAACGTACTCGTAAATAGTTTTGGCTTAATGTTTGAATATGTTTGTTAGCTGTCGATAGCTGTAAATCAATATGTTTATACTCATCCTTTGTAATTCCTGCTATGTGCATAACTTTTCTTTTTTGATTTAGTTTTAGCAATGTTGTGCTCGTTGCATAGGTGCCAGCGAACAAACAACCACCAAGGAAGAATCCTGGATTTGCCGCAAACGCTGTAATAGAAACAGTTGATAGAGAAATTAAAAGGCTAGCGGTATGTCTTGAGAAAAACTGTCCGATACTGAGCATCGTTTCTTCCTCCTTGCTTTTCAATATGTCTATCTTTTAATACGTTAAAATCGACATAAAGTTTCAATAATTATCTTAAGACTTACATAAATTTTACTGCTAATTGCTAAGTTTCTCAATAAATACACTTGTCTAATGAGTAGAATTCACATTTTGCTAGGCGTGTATTCTTTATAGTATGTTCGTTTTATAGAAGACCATTAGCAAAAGTCCGTCACTTACTGTTTTTTCTTGTGTAAAATGACAAGTAGAAAAAAGAAGTCAGACTTAAACAATGTCCGACTCCATACGTACATAACCTTTTAAATCGTCGAAAAGTTCTAAAGCAAAAGAATTTGAATCTGCTTGTAGGCTAACACCCTTTTGAACAAATAGTAGAAATTCATCAATTGCTTTTTTTGAACCTTCTACCTCTACTTCTATTTGCTCTTGAGCATTCAACTTGCAATACCCTTTCAAGCCTAATTCTATCGCTTTTTGTTTGATAAAAAAGCGATATCCTGTTCCATAAACATCTCCGAAAAATTTAATCAGCGCTCTCTTGTTCACGCTAAAACCTCCCAAAAGTAGAGGAGGGTAGTCCCTCCACCTTACTGCATAACACGTTCTTTTTCCAAGTACGCAATTAAATTATTAATATAGAATAGAACACGCTTCGAGGCCTCGTCTACCTCTTGTAAATGGCCATCAGCCTTTTGAATATTGCCTTCTTGATATGCTTCTGCAGCTAACTTAGCCGATTTATGCACTTGTAGGTGATATTCGTCTAATTCACGATAATCTTGTAAATGACCAAAACGTTCCACTGTCCGAGGAGCAGTATACCATTTACCGAGTCGGCATTCAGTATGTGAAGACACGTCACTTGGTTGCACTTTTTCTAAACCAAGGAACATATTATAAATACGCCATTTCCATAAAATATGGTCTGCTTTTGAAAGTTGTAATAAAGCAATGGAAGATAACTGGACATTATTATTTGCGATAATATCATTACGGAAACGATTAATTTCTTGCCCGAGTAAGTGTATATCGCTGGATGTATTATAACTATAATCACGAATATCATCTTGATGGCCTGAAATTTCAATCATTCGTGCTGATACTTCGTCTATGGCAGCAGCTTGCTCCTGCGAAATGGCAGCTGTATTGGTCACATCGAGATTAATCCCTTCAATTGCAGCAACAATAGCATTTAGCAGTGGTAATGATTGTTTTGCCTCAATTGTAGCTTCCTTAATAATCGTTGTTGTTTCCGTTATGGAATGTGATACATCATTGGAGTAACTTTTCAGATGGTGAACATTTGTTGATACTTCACTAAGAGCGGAAACCGTTCCTTCTGCTAATTTACGGACTTCTTGCGCTACTACAGCAAATCCTTTGCCATGTTCACCAGCACGAGCAGCTTCAATTGAGGCATTCAGTGCAAGTAAGTTTGTTTGATCGGCAATTTGGTTTATTAATGTCACAACGTGTTCGATATCATTGACACGTTTTTGTAACTCAGTAAACGAATCAACGATGTTAGTAAACGTTTCTTCCGTTTTAAAAATTTCTGATAAAGCATGCTCAATGGCATTCTTACCTTTGACAGCATGATCAACTGATTCCGTTGTTTTTTCAGAAATATGCGAGGACATCCGAGCAACTTCATTGATTGATGCGGCAATTTCCTCTGTTGCAGCAGTAGAAGATTGTATTTCTTCATTTTGTTTATCTAAACTAAATACTAAATCTTTCATGTACATAATTTTTGCATTTACATCCATAAGTGATGAAATTTCAGCGACAACGTTCTCAATTATACGCTCTGTTAATACTTCCACAAGCAATTCCTGGTCAACATTGACAGCTGATTGGAAAGATTTCATATACTCAAAAGCTTTGTATGGTTTTAAACCAAAGTTATGTAAAATGTAAGTCGTAATATAAAAGGCAAATAGGTTAAATACTACAATTAACTTACCAGGTTCATATTGGTTTTTTCGAAACAGATTGAAAAACTTTACCGTTTCATCCACATATTCATCATCACGAGTGGCCAAGAAAAATTGTGTTAAATAGCGACTAATATTTTCTTCACTAATCGTTTGTTGAGAGGAGGGAGAGATTTCATTTAAATAATTTTTAAATATTGCATTCATAGAAGGCGTAATATCCTTCAATTTATAAAAGAGAGCTTTTAAATTTTCTTCATCTTGTTTATTAAAATGATTAAATGCCAATGTCTTGTTGAAACGGCCTGTTGCACTTAAGTTGGTCCCTCGCTTTAGCAATTGTTCTAGCTCGGCCTTAGGTCGAATACTTGAAAACATAAAAAAAATACCTCCCAAATTAAATAATGAATAATAAGGTAATAATAGCATATTGCAGGGTGTTTTAATAGACATTTCAGAAGTGTTTGCTAAAATTAGAATATCTTATAACAGCAAGGAATGTGGCAAATATGTATACAATACTTTACATGAAAGCTGACTATGAGCCTTGGTGGAAATTTGAAGGCTGGGAAGCTTTTATTCAAACGCAAGAAACGTTTGATACAAAAGAGCAATTTGAGCAGGCATTACAACGGAAATTAGCGCATTTCCGATCAGTATATGAACATGAAGCGACTAAAGAGGGTGGTTTTTGGGCTTTTTGGTCTGAAGATGAAAGTTTTTACTGTGAAGCTTGTGATGATGATGCGCAAGTATACCATGGCATAATGGCTTTTGAAGGACATTGTTAAATAAATTTTCAAATTAATTAAAAAAACAATTTTCTTTATTTGACAAAATTATGAATGATGGTATACTTAACTTAACAATTTAATTGCTTCACCGGAAACATGGATTCACATATTACAAAAAGTGATCGCGTTAGTTCGGTACTCTTTGTAATATGTGAATTTTTTTAATTCGTTGAAGAAATTACATATTGTTCACTTTTATTTTTTTGGAGGTTTTTTTAAATGAAACAAGGTACAGTAAAATGGTTTAACTCAGAAAAAGGTTTTGGATTCATCGAAGTTGAAGGCGAAAACGACGTATTCGTACACTTCTCAGCTATCCAAGGCGAAGGTTTCAAAACACTTGACGAAGGTCAAAAAGTGGAATTCGAAGTTGTAGATGGCAACCGCGGACCACAAGCTGCTAACGTAACTAAACTTTAATTCTCGGTAATTAAAATTACTTTCGTTAAAAAAAGGCACCCTATTTTTATAGGGTGCTTTTTTTGTATACTTTTGCGCTAGTTCGACAATAGTAAGGGCAGGTATTTTGCTATGGACTCGTTTTCAATAGCTCATTTTTAATTATTAATAGGATTATTTTTTCGTTTTGGGGTAAAAGGAAATTAAAGTAGAAGGAGGCAGCTCAACATGGATAACAACGGAAACAAACAGAATAAGCAGGAACATCATGATTATTATCAAACATTGCGGAAGAAACTTGTACAATTTTTCACTTCAAAAACAGGGAAGAATCATCGATATGCTGATTATTTATTATTTGTACCTGATATATTTCATTTACTAATTAAAATCGTGACAGATCCTGCAATTGACTCTAAAAGTAAAACATTAATTGGGGCAACCATTACGTATTTTATTTTCCCAATGGATGTTTTACCAGAAGGTATATTTGGTTTTGGCGGTTTTCTGGATGACTTGATGTTAGCCACGTATGTTCTTAATATGACGATTAATAAATTGGGCCCTGAAGTGATTGAAAAACATTGGACTGGTGATGAGAAATTGCTTGGACTTTTACAAAAACTAACAGAAACAAGCGAGGAACTTTTAAGTAAAATGCCTGCAAAATCAATTGTTACAAACTATCTGCACAAAAACAAAAAATAATTGTATTATGTTAACTTAAATTGTTCCGAATTAAAATCCCCCATTCTTTTAGAAAGGGGGGATTGTTCGCTTTGTTCACTGTACCTTCTCCACGTACTGCAAACTATAATTTAACCTTCACTTCAGTACCATCATTTGCTTTGACATCCACTAGTACGATTCCTTTATAATTTTTCAGCTCCCGAACAATAGGTTTGAGCACTTCTCTATCTATTGGTGGAAAAGTAAAGTCTATTTTTTTTCTTTCGAAGTGATCTTTTGTCCATTTGTTTGCCATTAGCTGGATAAACTTTGAAGTTAAAATGGAAATAGCGATATTGACAAATGCATATGGAATAGGAATGGTGAAGCGCACACCTTTTGCTTTTACTTTGACATACATCATAAGCGTTTCACTATTCAATAATAACTGAAACGGTATCCCCGTCTGCAGATTTAATATCAACAATTTGGCCATCTAATTCGTTTTCGATTGCTTCTAAGATAAGGTTGATATCTATATCTTTAACATATTTTTCTGATTGCGGTATGCTTGCAGCAATGCTGTGACCTGCCATTAATATTACTTTTACAAGTTTTATAGGCAAATTAACTGTAACATTATCATTTTCGGCAGAAATCACACGAATTTTTAATGTTTTATCTAAATAGGTAGTTGGTTTTTCTAACGATATATTTCCCGTTTCTTCTTTATCCTTTAATGCTTGAATTAGTTCAGATCCTTTGTCTGCATCAATTTTTCCTTCTTGAATCATGGTTAACACTCTTGAAATTTCTTCTTTCATCATTGATTCCTCCTTATTCTTCTTTTAAAAGTTTAATGGCTTCTTCAGCTGTGATTTCGCCATTTTCCAACATAGTGACAACTTTTTTTTCGTCGATTTCATTTTTCTTTTTTGGCTCATATCCAAGGGATGAAATAATGTCTGTTAACTTGCCTCTTACCGTTGGATAGGAAATACCCAATTCTTTTTCAACTTCTTTAATATTCCCTCTGCATGTCAAAAATACTTCCACAAAATGCAGCTGATCCTTTGATAAGGAAGCCAGCTTTGATAATTCAAATTCATTTTCAATCGTAGTGTGACAATGAGAGCATTTTAGCCTGGTTATTTTTAATGTTTTACTACAGACCGGACAATTTGTAATTACTTTATAAGCCATAGTGTGACATCCTTTCTATTTGTTGATTAAATTATATAATAAAAAATCAATAAAATAAACATTAAAATTAAATAAATTAATTTTATTAATAAAAAACTTTAATAATTTAATCATTGATATTAAATTGTAGTTTGATTTTCGATTTATAAGAGCAATAGGAGGAGTGACGTATCACTAAATATGAGTGGTTTTTGAAATTGGAATATATTCTTGAAAGAAGGGGAGTACAATTATGTCTAACTGAAAGTATATCGTGTAGTGAAGCGAATATAATCATGATGAAATGTCAGGAAAGATGTAAAAGGAGAAGCCCCGCCGCTATCTATTGAAGATAGATGGGGGGCTTTTATTAATCATAGAAGTACATCAGTTGCTAAGTTAATTACGATGCATTAATAGTTTGCTCGATTTGTTCTTGTAAAACATGTACAGGTATAAACAATCCTACTCGTCCATAAGGCTCCTTTTTTATGGTGGCGAACACAATACCAATAACATCACCGTCTGTATTAAGAACAGGGCTCCCACTATTGCCTTTGTATACAGGTGCTTGCATCATCATAACGGGCACTTGCCAATCATCAAGATAAATTTCTTTTAGTAATGTTCCTTTATTTGCAATACCTGTGAAAGCTAGTGGATTACCAATGAAATAAACTGCCTCATCTTCTTGATAACTAGGGCGATTGGCAAGCGTTAACGACGGTAGGTTGGTACCAGTAACTTGCAAAAGAGCTAAATCGACTTCAGGAAAACTTTGTACTAATTGTGCTTCCATAAGCCCTTGTTCTGGAAAGACAACAGACAATGTAAGCGCATTTTCCACCACATGGGCATTTGTTACTATTAAGCCATCTGGAGAAATGACAAAGCCTGTCCCTTTACTAGAGCCAGTAGAGACTTCAACAATCGCTTTTTTATACGTTTGAATATCTTCTTGCTTTGATAATTGGCTAGAGACCTTGAGAAATTCAATAGCTGGTATCGAGTAAATTTGGAAAATCAGCGCAAATGTATTCATAAATAAGACGAACGCCATGCACCATATCATCCATTTAATAATAGGCTTCTGCTTCTTCGGCTTGCTTCCTTGCAGGCGTCTTTCCCGTTCTTCAGCTAAAGCCTTTTGTTGCTCTGCCAGAACAAGTTCAATCAATTCCTCTTCTGTTAACTCTTCTTCAGTAGTGTGCTTATGTATATCGCTCATGTAAGCTACCTCCTTACTTAAAGAAAAAGGCGCCAGAGAGACGCCGATGTAGACAATTTATTCGATTTTTTGAAGCGTTGAAGTGACCGTAAAAACTTCTTCCTTATTTGTTTTCATTTCGTCTTTAGTATGGATCAGCCCCACACCTTTGGCAAAGTATTTTGTCGTCGTCATGTTGTCCTTTGTTTTCCTAAGCTCAATTACATTGTGGAAAGTGGCGAAGCTCGTTGTGATAGCGGCAGTAGTTGATAGAATGACCCAACCATCAAAGCGATGCCCAACTTGCAGCGGTTGTTGTAAAATCGTTTCCATAACCGGAAAGGTTGCTATTTCTTGAGCTGTTGGCACTGTAGGAGCTTCTTCGACCGCTTCCATATAAACAAGTTCTATTGCGGTATTTGTAATACGATAAACTTTTAATAAAATGACACCGCCATTATTTTCGATTTGTGCAATTGACGTTTTATCGATATAGCTTGTCTGAAGTGTGTAACTAGCAAATTCGTTGCCTTCACCTTGAAAATAAGCTGTTGATCCATCTGGAGGGAAATAGTCAGTTATCAGTCCTGCATCTAGCTGTTTTGTATTTTGCTCATCTGTTTGGGTCTTGTTATGATTCGTTGCAAGGCTAGCTTGTTCCTGACGCTCAGTTTTTGGATTGTTTGTACAGCCAACAAGAATGAGTGCTAGACATAAGAATATGATTTGTCTCATATCCAACTCCTTTGCCATTTTTCTTTAAGTATACGTGAAGTGACGACTAGATACGAATATTAACAGAACCAACTCTCTAAAAATGTAATGCGTTTTTGCGTTGCATCCACTTTGACACGTAAACCAAGTGGCATTGCGTGCAATGGGTGTGTATGACAACAATCCACCTCCGCCAAGATTGGGATGGCTAACCCGTCCAGCTGTTCTAACAGAACATCGTATGGTTTTCGTCCTGTTCCTTCATCATCGTATTGCTCATGTTTACCTAAAATAATTGCGGAAATGTTGTTAAAGAAGCCATGTAATTTTAGCATGGCGAAGTTTTTCTCCACTACAGCAATCGTTTTAGATGTATCTTCTAACAGTAAAATATCGCCTTCTTTTATTTGTGGGAAAAAGGGGGTTCCTATAAAACCATACATTGTATTGATATTGCCACCAATTAAACGACCTTCCGCACTTCCTTGTTGTACGGTAATCCATGCATTATCATGTTGTGTTTTTTCTACAGTTTTTTCAAGCCAATTAATACGGTCGTCCGTCCAGATAGGGGGAGTGGGCATTTCATAAGGAATTGGCACGTCTTGCATAAACAACTCTTTAAAATATTGTTCTGTGTAGTTGACGAATGGTGGGAATTCACCGAATGTGGATGCAACAGAAGGACCGTAAAACACCGGAATGCCAGTCTTTGCATAGATGGCAAGTAGGATGGCTGTTACATCCGACAAGCCCACAAGTATTTTAGGCGTTTGTTGTAACGCTGCATAATCTATATAAGGCAACATACTATTTGCATTTGTGCCTCCCATCGTAGGTAATATCATTTTCACCGTAGGATCCCGTAGTAAATCATTGAGCTCTTGTGCACGCTCCTTTGGCGTACCAGAACGGTATGTATCACTTTTGCCAGTTAATAGACCTTCCTTGATGGTAAAGCCGAGTGCCTGTAATCTTGCCTTACCTCGTTCATAACGTGCTTTAGCAAGTACTGAAGCTGGTTTGGAGGGCGAATAAATACCAATAGTATCGCCTTGTTTTAATGGGGAGAACATAAAATACCTCTTTCCAATTATTTAAGTTGTAGCCCATTATACATGATTTTACAACTATATGGGTGAACTCTACTACTTTATGAAATAGATGCTACTATCAACAGAAATTTAGAACATTTGTAGCAAAGTTGATATTGTTATGTATGTTAACCACATTCTAGAAACTTGCGATACTGTTTAGAATTGACTATGATAATGTCAGAGTCAAAAAATGGGGGCGATTTGATGTATCGACAAGTAGAAGATTTTCTAAACGACTGGTCAATTGCAGCGGAAGGAACGGTTCAAGTACTAAAAGCAATAACGGATGACAAGTTAGAGCAATGTATTGTTGAAGGGCATAATTCGTTAGGTTGGTTAGGCTGGCATTTAGTTGGTGCAGCAGGCTATTTTAGTTATTTAGCAGGTTTAACAGTGCCGATGATTCGTCAAGAAGATCCAGTTCCAGCTACAGCAGCTGAAATTGTAGCGACCTATGAAAAGTTAGCCAATAGTATTAATGAGGAAGCGGCAAAGCTATCAAATGAGGGCTTACTAGAAGAAGTGAACGGTTTTAAAGGACCGATTTCTAGAGGCGCATTATTACGCGCAATGATTGATCATCAAACACATCATCGTGGACAAATGACTGTACTATTACGACAAGCTGGTTTACCTGTACCAGGTGTATTAGGACCAACGAAAGAAATGCAATAATCTAATGAGACGGCAAATACAAGCAGTATTTGTCGTTTTTTAATTTCCAAAATAAAAACTCCCCCAAGTAAGTGGGGGAGCATCATACTATGAAACGTTATTTAGAGAAAGGTTTAGTTTAAACCTTGGCTGTCTTTCCACTCTAAAAACTCATCATAAGTTAACTGTTTGTCTAAAATCGTACCATCTTCACGGATTTCAATGACACGGTTAGCAATTGTTTGGATGAACTGATGGTCATGTGATGTGAAGATCATGGCACCTTTGAAGCGGATTAACCCTT
The DNA here is from genome assembly GCF_002982115.1 of Lysinibacillus sphaericus. Lineage (GTDB taxonomy): Bacteria > Bacillota > Bacilli > Bacillales_A > Planococcaceae > Lysinibacillus > Lysinibacillus sphaericus. The sequence goes on from NZ_CP019980.1 coordinate 2,327,290, forward strand.
CATTTAGCGCTTGAATGGACTCAAGGTCAAGGTGGTTCGTTGGTTCATCAAGTAAAATAACATTAGCAGTTGCTAACATCATTTTAGACAACATACAACGCACTTTTTCTCCCCCTGATAAGACAGAAGGGGATTTTTTCACTTCTTCACCAGAGAATAGCATGCGACCTAAGAAACCACGTAGGAAGCTTTCTGTTTCATCATCAGGTGAATATTGACGAAGCCATTCTACTAATGATTTTTCAGAGCCTTCAAAGTATTTATCATGATCGTTTTCGAAGTAGCTTTGAGATGTTGTGACACCCCATTTAAATGTACCAGCATCTGCTTCTTTTTCTTCCATTAGAATATCAAGAAGCGCTGTTTTTGCCATCGGGCTACCTAGTAATACGATTTTATCGTCTTTATTCATTGAGAAGCGAATGTCTTTAAATAACGTTTGACCTTCTTGACTCGCTGTCAAACCTTCCACTGTTAAGACATCATTACCGATTTCACGACCGATTTGGAAGTTGATAAATGGATATTTACGGCTAGATGGTTTAATATCGTCAAGCTCGATTTTATCCAACATTTTTTTACGTGATGTTGCTTGTTTTGACTTTGATGCATTGGCAGAGAAACGAGCAATAAACGCTTGTAATTCTTTAATTTTCTCTTCTTTTTTCGAATTTTGGTCTTGCGCCATTTTTTGCGCTAACTGAGAAGATTCATACCAGAAATCGTAGTTACCCACATATAATTGGATTTTAGAGAAATCCAAATCCGCGATATGTGTACATACTTTGTTCAAGAAGTGACGGTCATGGGATACGACGATTACTGTGTTTTCAAAGTTAATTAAAAATTCTTCTAACCATTGAATTGCTTTTAAGTCAAGGTGGTTGGTAGGCTCATCCAGTAATAGAACATCTGGTTGACCGAATAAAGCTTGTGCTAATAATACTTTGACTTTGTCAGAACCTTCAAGGTCACCCATTAACATATAATGAAGGTCATCTGAGATGCCTAAACCGTTTAATAATGTTGCAGCTTCTGATTCAGCTTCCCAACCGTTTAGCTCTGCAAATTCACCTTCTAATTCAGCAGCACGCATGCCATCTTCATCAGAGAAATCTTCTTTTGCATAAATTGCATCTTTTTCATTTTTTACATCATATAGGCGTTTGTTACCCATAATAACAGTATCTAATACTGTATGCTCATCATATTCGAAGTGGTTTTGTTTAAGGACAGATAAACGTTCGTCCTTACCCATAGAAACATTTCCTTCTTGTGCTTCAATTTCACCAGAAAGAATTTTTAGGAATGTTGATTTTCCTGCACCATTTGCCCCGATTAAACCGTAGCAATTCCCCGGTGTGAATTTTATATTTACGTCTTCAAATAGTTTACGATCGCCATAGCGAAGACCTACATTACTTACTTGAATCATGCAAGTTCCTCCTTTTTTCACAATGGCTCTAGTATATCATGAAATATGTTCCATAGTCTATAAACATTATGACAGCAACGTTTATCGTTCATTGATTTAGTGATTAGCCCTGGTGCTGCCCCAACTACTTCTAAACTGTTACTAAATAAATATACATTCATACCTCGATTTAATAAGATTGTGCAATGAGTATGTCGTAAACCATGCAAAGTAATTTTGTGAAGTGAAGTTTAAGCAGAAAAGGAGATTTTACCTATTAACTGAGGAATTGGAACAACAAACGTTATCTCTGTTTTAAATGAATTGTAATGCAGGGTATCACAGATTGTAACTTGATACACTTAATTAAACCAAAATCGGTGAGAATTATTGATAAAGTTAGTTATTTGGCAATTTGCCCTATAAGTAAATATAAAAAAGCCCCGTTTCTCGCATTAAAATTGAGAAATTCTCGTTACTCTAGAAAAGCGCACGATTGTGGAAAATCATAACCATATTTCTTCTTAAACTAAAGCCTTCGTTCGTTTAAAAAGAAAGGCAAATCTATAAAGAATAGTACATAATTATGATACGGTTCACCTTAATATAGTTAGTTTCCATTTATATATATGTGTTTACCAGCGATTCATCGCTATTTTCACCAAGACAATGTATAATAAGAAAAGCAGAAGAAGAATTCATTTTTCCTCTAGTGAAAAAAAGAGGTGCACTCACTTGAAACAATTTGAAACAGCATTACCTGAGCAGTATGAAACATTAAAAAAACAGGCCAATTATACGTCTAGCTGGCGAGAGCGTTTAGCCGCAGTCGAAATATTATCGGCTTATCAACATGACAAAATCATAGATATATTAAAAAATCGTATGGAACATGATACTGTCAACAAGGTCCAATTAGCAGCCTATGAAGCACTTGTGGCGCTTGGCGAGGACGTAGAGAAACCATCACCTGCACGTTTTGATATTATCAAAGGAACAGACAAAATTTTCCTACGGGTTAAAAAGAGCTTGCCAAAGGACCATACAGTGGCAGATTTTGCGGATAAACTAAAACGTATGCGTTTAGATGTCTTTGATGCGTATGAAGGCGACAAAGGTGCAGAATTTATGAACTGGTTAGAGGAACGTTGGGCAAAATTGTAACAATAGTTTTACGACTTATGAAAGCAAGTCATTCTCTCCGATTGTGGAGGGAATGGCTTTTTCTTATCTTACGCTGCGGTTCATCGAAACTAATATTAAATTGAATTACTTCTTCTATTGATTATCCTTCTTATTTAATGATAAAACAAACAACTTATTAACTTAACCTGCTCCTTTATTTTAAGTGAAAATCTGCACAATTTCTTAGCTCCATAACGATTTTCTTTAAATGTGTTACTCAAGAAAATGGCCCGATTGCAGAACAAGAACAATCCTATCTATCAACCTCTGTTCCAAAACTCGTAATAATCGTTTACATAACAACTGAAAAAAGCATTAACAAGGGTAGGAACAATCCTTATAGTTAATGCATTTATGAATCATTTATAGCTAAACAATGACATGATTTGCATAGCGCACTGTTGCAACATAATCCATAATTAAACTAACATCTTTTCTTAAAAATAGATTTCTATGAATTTAAAGCTGAGCTCTGTGTTTTAATGAGTTCAGCTTTTGCAGTATAAAGATTTGATTTTATTCTAATAATACATTATTGAACAATTAAATCGGTAGTGCTATACTTTAATTTGTAATTTCATACAATAATTGCTAGGAGAGCTGGTGTTGCCAGCTGAGAGTAGAGCCGTAAGCTCATGATCCTTTTACCTGATCTAGATTATGCTGGCGTAGGGAAGCAGATAGGATATTGTCTATTATACAAGTCCTTGTTTCCTTATTGTGGAAGCAAGGGCTTTTTTATCTTTCATTAACGGGCTGTATAACCCTCATCTAAAGATTGAGAGAAACGAAGAAGAAAGATGGGGGATAACTGCCTGTAAAAGCCGATTGGTTCGACTAACCATCAAGTGGGGATGAAGAAGTCCCGCTTGATGGAAGTTTCACTTTATTTGCTATAACATTTTAATTGAATATTGAAAAGACCACTAGGGGTGCACGGATGTGCTGAGAGAGGAAACTCAACTCTTTGAACCTGATCTAGATCATACTAGCGAAGGGAAGTGGCTTACTTTTTGTACTTCAATGTACAAGATTTATAGCCACTTCTCTATGCTTGAGGGGTGGCTTTTTGTATGGAATTATAATGAAAGGAAGTGAACAACAACTTAATTTCTATTTTAGATATGAAAGAATAGGATGATTTAAGAAATGAATAAAAAAATAGCGCTCCATATCATTACAGATGGCCAGCATTCACTACATGAAGTGGTCCATTTTGTAACTAAGTTTGAACCCTATATAAGCTATTTGCATATTCGTGAGCCAAGTTGCACTGCTTCTGAACTCTTTGATTGTATAAGAAAATTAAAATATGCAGGCTTTCCATTACAAAAGATTGTGATTAATGATCGAATCGATGTTGCACTTGCTGCGGATGTTTCTCATGTGCAAATAGGTTATCGTAGTATTCCTGTAGCTATCGCAAGTGAGAAGTTCTCAAATCTTAAAATTGGTGCATCTATTCACTCTCTAGAAGAAGCTACAAATACAAAGGCCGATTGGTTACTCTATGGACATATTTTTGATACAGAAAGTAAGAAAGGAATCGCTTGTCGTGGAACAAAATTATTACAACAGCTTGTAAGCAATGTATCTATTCCTGTGATTGCTATCGGTGGAATCACTCCGCAAAATACAAAAGAAGTATGTGCGTCAGGAGTTTCAGGAATTGCAGTGATGTCAGGAATTTGGCAGGCAAATGACCCTATTGAAAAGGTAAAAGAATATGCTCGTCAACTTAAGGAGTGGGAAGATGAAAAGTTTCGATAGTATGTTCATCATCGGTAGTACAATCGCACATTGACTTGCTGAACGCGTTTTACACGTAGCAATTCTTGAGAAAAAGGTAATTGCAGAGGGTGCTTCACATGTAGCTGCTGGATTACTAGGGGTTCAGCACAATGGGATGACGATCTTTTGTATGAAATGGTAAGAAAAAGTCGAACAAACATTATTTCCAAAAGTAGCCGAAAAAATCCGTGCAAAAACAGGTATTGATATAGGGTACGAAGTGAAAGGAATATACAGGATTGCAAATTCAGAAGAAGAATTTGAACGTATTCAACAAATTCGCTTTTGGCAAGTATCAGCTGGAGAAGAAACATTGTTGCTTTTTTCAGAAGAATTAAGAAATTTTGAACCAAATGGAAGTAATTTCCTTAAAAGTAATCTCCCATTACTTAATGCTCCTATATTTTTAAAACGATTTTATATTGTATCAAAACGTTATAGTAAATACGTCACTGGTGCAACGATAGAGCCAAATTTATATCAAGAGATGTTAAAGCAATGAGTATTGTAGACATATTACAAAAGGCATTTTCTATTGTTTCAGCCCTACAAGATGCGAGTTGGGACCGAACATGGGCAGGATTACGAAATGGAGGCAGACGTTATATGGAAGTACATTCGACAATTCAAGGGCAATTTGTATCAACAGGACATTATCGTTATAGCATATTGCTAAGCCCATTCGTAGGAGAATATATGTCAGATTTAATGGTGAAACACTATGTTTATTAATGGAAATAGGATGGAAGTTCCAGACCATGTGAAAACAATTGAGAGCTTATTGATTCACTTAGGGCTTCAGGAAAAAATAGTTGTTGTCGAACAAAACGGCGTAATTTTGAAAAAAGAAAATTATTCGACAGTGGTTAAGTCTACTGATTCTATTGAGATTGTTACATTTGTCGGAGGGGGTTAACATGTATCAAATTGGACCATATACATTTACTTCAAGATTATTACTAGGAACAGGGAAATTTTCAGATTTTGATATTCAAAAAGGAGCAATAGAAGCATCAGAAGCTGAAATTTTAACATTTGCTGTGCGTCGTATGAATATTTTTGAACCATCCCAGCCTAATTTGCTAGATAAAATAGATTTATCAAACTATCGATTATTACCAAATACTGCTGGTGCGAAAACAGCTGAGGAAGCAGTACGTATTGCTAAACTAGCAAAAGCATCTGGGTTATGCGATATCGTGAAAGTTGAAATAATCGGGTGTGATGATACATTATTGCCTGATCCATTAGAAACATATCGTGCATGTGAAATGCTTTTAGCAAAAGGGTTTATTGTACTACCGTATACTTCAGATGATGTCGTTCTTACTCGGAAATTACAAGAACTAGGGGTTCATGCCATTATGCCAGGTGCGTCGCCAATTGGTTCAGGACAAGGAATTTTAAATCCATATAATTTACAAGTTATCATTGAACAAGCGACAGTACCTGTTATTGTAGACGCAGGTATAGGTACTCCGTCTGATGCAGCACTTGCTCTTGAACTAGGTGCGGATGCAGTCTTGCTAAATTCAGCAGTTTCTGGTGCGAAGAATCCAGTGCAGATGGCAGAAGCTATGAAACTAGCAATTCATGCAGGTAGACTAGGTTTTGAAGCAGGAATCATAAAGAAAAAAGAGCGGGCTCAAGCTAGTAGTCCTTCACAGGGGATGAGTATTATTGATTAATCGCTATTCAAGACAGGAACTATTTTCATTTATAGGACAAGTTGGCCAAAAAAAAATTCAACAAAAACACGTACTTATTGTTGGAGCAGGAGCATTAGGTAGTAGCAATGCCGAAATACTTGTACGTGCTGGAATAGGTAAGTTATCCATAGTGGACCGAGATTATGTAGATTGGTCAAATTTACAACGCCAACAACTATACAGTGAAGAAGATGTGTTTCAACATTTGCCAAAAGCTGTTGCTGCAAAACAAAGATTAGAGAAAATTAATCGTGATGTGCTGATTGAAGCGTTTGTTCTAGACATTTCGTCATCTGAACTTTTTGCGTTTCAAGATGTAGATCTAATCATCGATGCAACAGATAATTTTGAAACACGTTTCTTACTAAATGATTTTGCAGTCAAGTATGAAATTCCATGGATTTACGGAGCATGTGTAGGTAGCTATGGTATTACATATACCATTTTGCCGCATGAAACACCTTGCCTACACTGTTTGATGGAAATCATTCCTTTATCCGGAGGGACAACTTGTGATACTGTAGGAATTATTGCGCCTACAGTTACGCAAGTTGTGTCACATCAAATGGTAGAAGCATTGAAAATCTTAGTGGAAGATTGGGAAGCAATCCGAAAAGAATTATTGGCATTTGATTTGTGGAAAAACGAGCAAACAAAGATCAATGTAAAAAGTTTAAAAAAGTCTACATGTTTGACTTGTGGATTAAACCCAACCTATCCATATTTAACGAAAGAATCAATAACCAAGGTTGCAGTACTATGCGGTCGTAATACGGTTCAAATTCGTCCTGCAAAACCAAAGTTAGTTAATATTATTGAGTTTGAAAAGAACCTGGCTCCACATGTTCAACATTTGAAGTCAAATCCATTTTTAATTCATTTTCAAGTTAATCAAAATCAGATTATTCTTTTTCGGGATGGACGTGTATTAATTCATGGAACGAATGATATTGTAGAAGCGAAGAAAATCTATCATCAATATTTTGGATGAGGATAGGTATAAAATGTTCCATATTTCCGAGGGCAAGTACGATTTCGTGTAATGGACCTCATTTTCAAGATTTACCTGACCAAGAAAACTATCGTTTAAAAGCAAAAGCAGATAATGCAATAATTGGTACGAACGTGAAAATTGTTGATGAGTTAGGCGATGAAGTATCACATGAGAGCATATCTGTTGGGGAAGTCATCGTCATAATGTTGGGATGAAGGGCTATTGAAAAAACGAACAAGCAACAATATTGTCGATAAAAGATGAAAGACGGCGACATTAGCCGTGTATTTAAGCTAGTTTAAATTATTTTTAATACCTCTTTTAAGTTAGTATAAAAATGAAAACTTAGAGGAGGTTTTTTTATGTACAATCAACACATTTTGTATTTCACCGTTTTCAACTTTTTCAACCTAATAATTTCGAACAGCTAGCGAGGGAGACAGGTCAATTGAACAAATGCTAATAAAGCATATCCATTTACTCTTTCAATCATATCAGCAGTATTGCTAAGGATAATAATCCAGCAAGCGAGAGAAGATACAAACATGGTAAACTTTTATATGTACTACCCGATAAAATATTTTTGAAGTGGTAGGGCGCAATTTAATGCTCGAGGAGCGAAAATCCATAACTTCGCTCTGAAGGAAGGTGAGTATTTGTATAAAATTATGATTGTTGAAGATGACAAGGCATTGTCAAATGGTATTGCTCTTGCTTTGCAAGGGAGTGAAATGGATGTTCTGCCATTTCACAGTATTCAATCGGCAAAAATGCAGTTATCTAATACTAACTTTGATTTGTTGATATTGGACATTAATTTGCCTGATGGGAACGGACTAGACTTGCTGTGCGAAGTGAAAAGAAACAGTACTATACCTGTAATCATGCTCACAGCAAACGATATGGAAACAGACATTGTAGCAGGACTTGAAATGGGAGCAGATGATTACATTACTAAACCATTTAGCCTTGCCGTGTTGCGTGCAAGAGTAAATACGCAGCTCAGAAAACAAGTGGTCACAAAAGGAAATCAATTTAAACAAGATCACTTTGTTTTTGACTTTGACCGCATGGAATATTTTAAAAACGGAAAGGTAGTAGAGCTGAGTAAAACCGAGCAAAAACTGCTAAAAATTTTAACAGCCAACAAAGGCGTTACTTTAGAACGCAGCGTATTGGTTGAACGTATTTGGAGCGATGGCGCACATTATGTGGACGAAAATGCTTTGTCTGTTACGCTAAAAAGATTACGGGACAAGCTTGAGGATAACCCTACAAAACCCGTATATATAAAAACAGTGTATGGTATAGGTTATTTATGGGCGGTGAAATAAATGGCGTTTTTTAAAGCAAATAAGGTCATTGATCGATTAAACAAAATGATTGATAATGCGATAGAGGGAAGACCTATTGAAAATGGATTTGATGAAAGCAAGCTGTCTGCGCTGGAAACTAAATTATCCCACTATCTTACAGCAAACAGTGCCACAAAAATACAGTTAGCTGACGAAAAATCACAAATCAATCAACTGATTTCCGATATATCTCATCAAACGAAAACGCCTCTTGCTAATATTCTGCTCTATACTCAACTTTTAGCGGAAAGTGAGCTGTCTGACTATGATCAAAACTGTGTGGCAGCTTTAACGCAGCAGGCAGAAAAATTAAACTTTCTTATTTCTTCTCTTGTAAAAGCATCTCGGCTTGAAACGGGAATTATTACAGTTACCCCTACAAACAACAACGTAGCGAACATGCTTGAAACGGTTATAGAGCAGGCTACACCGAAAGCTATAGGAAAAAACATTGCTTTAACGGTAGATAGTAGGGATGTAGAGGCAGTCTTTGATCCAAAATGGACAGTGGAGGCACTATACAACATTGTAGATAATGCCATTAAATATACACCTAGTGGCGGAAGTGTCCAGTTATCTGTCACTCCGTATCAGCTTTTTTGCAGGATTGATGTGGCTGATACAGGACTCGGTATTTCAGAGGATGAAACGGCAAAGATTTTTTCTCGTTTTTATCGTTCACAGGAGGTAACCGACAAAGAAGGCGTCGGCCTTGGTCTTTACCTTGCGAGAGAAATCATTACAGCCCAAGGCGGATATATAAAGGTCAAGTCTAGGTTGGGAGTTGGCTCTGTTTTCTCGGTGTTTCTTCCAATTAAAAATTGAATTCTTTCAGCACTGTTAGATTTGATTTTGCTTCAGAAAGATTCTCGAAAGATTCGAAGTTTATAATATGAATTGCAGAGATGGAAGACATATTTTTTTGGAGGAAATTTAAATGATCATACTTGAAACAAAGGATTTAATGAAAATTTACGGGAAAGGGGATACTGCCGTTCATGCATTGGATGGCGTCAGTATGAAAGTGGAGAACGGTGAGTTTGTTTCGATTGTAGGTACTTCCGGTAGTGGCAAATCCACATTGCTTCATATGCTTGGCGGTCTTGATCGCCCGACTAGCGGAAGGGTGATTGTGGATGGTCAAGAACTTTTTAAGTTAAAGGATGAAGAACTTACGATTTTCCGCCGCCGAAAAATAGGCTTCGTTTTTCAAAATTATAATCTTGTCCCTACTTTAAATGTCTATGAAAACATTGTTCTTCCTATTGGCTTAGATGGCAATACGCCTGATAAAGCATATGTGGATGCCATTATTCACACGCTTGGTCTTGAGCGTAAACTTCAAAATATGCCCAATAATTTATCTGGAGGGCAGCAGCAGCGCGTTGCTATTGCTAGAGCTTTGGCATCAAAGCCTGCCATTATTTTAGCCGATGAGCCAACGGGAAACTTGGATACTAAAACCAGTCAAGATGTTCTGTCTTTATTTAAAGTAACAAGTAGACAATTCAAGCAAACGATTGTCATGATTACCCATGATGAGGAAATCGCACAGCTTGCAGACAGAATTGTCCGTATAGAAGACGGACAGATTGTAGATGGTGGTATCCATGCTTAAAGTAAATAGTAAAAGAACCATTCATTTGCTTGCAAAAAGTTCGTTCAAAGCAAGTAGAATGAGAAACTTATTTGCTATCGTTGCAATTATTTTGACTTCGGTCATGTTTTCGGGGCTATTTACAGTAGCTACAAGCCTTGTTGCATCGATTGAGGAAAGTACTATGCGACAGGTGGGCGGCAGTGCACATGGTAGCTTTAAATATCTGTCAAAAGCGCAATATGACGCGCTGAAAACGCATCCTGATATTAAAGATATTTCTTTCTCTGTCGTTTTGGGCGTGGGTGAAAATAAGGAGCTAGCCAAACACCCTACTGAAATTCGATACACTAGCGGTGAAAACAATGCAAAGGGTATGTTTTCTATGCCGACAACAGGAAAACTTCCACAAAATGATGATGAAATTGCCACAGACACACTCGTTTTAAAGCAACTTGGTGTTTCTGCGAAGCTAGGTCAGAAGGTTACCTTAGACTATTCTTTAGCAGGGGAAAAAATAAGCAAAACCTTTACACTGGTAGGTTATTGGACAGGTGATAAGGTTATGCAGGCAAGTCAAGCATGGGTGAACAAAAGCTATGTGGAGAAGCAACTTGCCAATTACAAACCAAGTAAGCAGGGCTATGATGTAGGTCTTATCAACGCTGATGTCAATTTCAAGAACAGTTTTCGTATTGAAAGCAAGCTGCAAAAAGTGATTGTAGACAGTGGGTTCAGTCTGGACGACATTGATTATGGCGTCAACTGGGCTTATGCCGGAAACGGTGAATCTCTAGACATAAGTACCATCGTTGCGACTGTTGGTGCCATTTTAATGATTGCTTTTAGTGGTTATTTAATGATTGCTAATGTATTTACAATTAGTGTGGCAAATGATGTACGGTACTATGGACTGATTAAAACAATTGGTACAACTCCAAAGCAAATTCGCAAATTGATACGTAGACAGGCGATGTGGCTCTGTTTCATCGGTTTGCCAATTGGGTTGCTAGTTGGATATCTTGTGGGAATGATGCTAGTTCCGATTGTCTTGTCTATTATGAACACCGATGTCATTAAAATATCAGCTCATCCACTTATCTTTATTTTGTCTAGTATTTTTTCAGCAGTCACTGTTTTTGTCAGTGTTTCAAAGCCGTCAAAAATTGCGGCAAAAGTCAGTCCGATTGAAGCGCTTCGTGTTACAGATAACAGTGCAGGGAGTAAACGGAAGATAAAGAAAGGGACTAAAGTAAATTTGTGGACGATGGCCTATTCAAATCTTGCTCGCAATAAAAAGAAGGTCGTGCTTGTCTCCATCTCACTTTCTTTAGGGCTTGTGATTTTAAATGCTACCTATTCGATTGCAAACAGCTTTGATATGGATGAATATTTAAGCCGTTCTATCATGAACGATTTTGCAGTGGGAGACGTGTCTAACTTTAATGTCAATCTCAACTATAGCAACCAAGACACGTTAAGCGAAGGCTTTTTCTCTGAGCTGTCCTTACAAGAAGGCATCGAAAGCATCAATAACATCTATTTTACAGAATATGAAGTACCAACAGGGCCGCGCTTTGTCGATATTCCTAAACAATTGGCGAAGGAATATGGCGCAGATAGTAAGAGAGTTGAAGCACTTAAACGCTATGCTCAAGAACCAAAACAACTATTGCACCTGTATGGTCTTGATGAGGGTGCTTTGCAAAAGTTAATCTTACTGCATGGCAAAATAGAGGAGCAAAAGCTTTATTCGGGAAAATATGTGATAGCTGCACCATTTGATGCACAAGGCAATATTTTATACTATGCAATCGGTGACAAAATTCAGCTTCCAGATCCAACCGGACAAATGCTGGAATATGAAGTGCTTGCTGTTGCGGACATTCCAGAAAGCATAAGCGCAAGACACTCGCATCCGTTAACGCCAACATTTTATTTGCCAAGCCAAGTCTTTTTAGAGCAAATTGAACAAAAAGCCCCAATGCTAAGCACGATTGATGTGCAAGATAGCGCAATGGAAAAAATGGAGCGTTTTTTAGCAAACTATAGTACTAACACCGACCAAAACATGGAATTTGAATCCAAGGCGTCTTTAGCGGCAGAATTTGAAAACTTGCAAAAAACGTTGAAAATCGTTGGGATTACCATCAGCATTCTAGTGGCTTTCATTGGCATTATGAATTTCATCAATTCTGTCATTACCTCCATCAATGCACGTCGACGAGAGCTTGCGATGCTACAAAGTATCGGTATGCTAAATAGACAGGTAATTAAAATGCTTATACTGGAAAGTACCATGTATATTCTGCTAACTATAGCTGCAACGCTTACTATTGGAAGTGCAATTTGCTATCTGGGCCTAAATGCATTTACAGCAGGGGCAGCCTATATGAAGCTATATTTTACAGTTGTTCCATCACTGCTATGTCTTCCAATACTTCTTGTCATAGCAATAATAGTTCCTGTCATGTGCCAAAAGGTCATTTCAAAAAGCAGTATTGTAGAGCGATTACGTAAAATAGAGTAGGTACCTATTACCATCAAACCTTTGAGCTAGCTAATTATAGCTCCGAATTTACACGCAACAAGGCAACTCTCTTGGGGTTGCCTTTTGTGTATCTACTAAAGGGGTAGCGAAGAGAAGTGAATGCGAGATTGTTGTTTTGCAGCATAGGCATTCACGATGACTTATACAATTTATACATGGCCGTTTCGTTATCAATGGATTGAGCAATTTTAAAAGCTTCCTCTTGCGTTTTATGATTATTTATAATTTCATATAAAAACCTTATAACGAACATAAAATTAGCATTACCGTCTATGTAATCATCAGGGCCTATATAAGAGTGACAACCACATGCAAGAAAAGCGTTTGCTAGCTGTTCCTTGCCTAATGTGCAACCAGAGCCTATCACTTTCACATCTTTTATATTCGTATATTGTTTAATCTCTTGCTGTCCAAAAAAATCACCTCTTGGCTCATTGCCTTCATAAACATCTTCACCAAGTTCAGGCATACATAATCTACCTTCATCTCCATGAAAATTTAAAATTAAATAATCTACTTTATTATCAAGTTCTTTACCGGATAGAACATCAATCAGATCATTGGGTCTACCTATCCAATGTATATTTACCCTTACGCCAAAATACTCTAGTGCTGATCGTATAGCATACGATTCCATATCACAATTCGGTCCTACGACTAAACTGACATACATTTCAGGTCTACTCAACTTACATCCTCCTTTTTACGTCAATTCACATGCTACAACTTTACAATTAAAGGGATATTGCAGGAAGTTGAACTGAACGAAACCGCCTGTATCCCTTTGACATGTCTTTTCAATTTCCGTTTGGTGAATCTATTCAATTTAGCTATCCGGAATAAATAGATTAGAGATTAAGCCATATTTTTGAGCTATTTGTAGTGCTTCAATTCTAGAATTTGCTTTTAATTTTGAAAAAATTTTAGTTAAGCTGTATTCGATTGTACGTTGGCTGACATATAACTCTTCCGCAATCATTTTATTTGTGTAACCTTTGGAAATAAGCTCAAGGATATTTTGTTCCTTATTCGAAAGCGTGATAATACTATTCTCTTCAAAATTATTATTAGAAGAAATCGAATTTCTCCGGAGTTGGCGTAATAAAGATAGTGGAATGATTACTTCTTCATTCAATGCACAATAAATAGCATTTACGAGCTGTTCAGAGCTGGACATTTTGCTTACAAAACCAGCAATACCTGCATTAATTAATAAATCAAAATGGGTATTAATATCAAAACCTGTATAAATGACAATTTTCGCCTCAGGATTTACTTGTAAAATTCTTTTAGACAGTTCCAGTCCATTAATGTCAGGCATATACAAATCTACAAGAAAAATATCGAATGTTGGGTTAGAGGCAGCTTGGATAATTTCATCGATATTTTTTAATATCGTGACTTCCATACCTGCAGTTTCCAAAATAGCCTTTGTACCCGTTCGTACTGCAGGATGATCGTCCACAATTAAAACTCTAATCAAAAATCTCACCTCTATTTCAAATAATGATGCAAATGTGAAGTCCTTTGTTCAATGAAGAATTAATTTCTATCGTTCCATTTAAAATTCGAACACGTTCTTTAATGCTGAACATACCGATTTTATTCGTATCCATTTCAGATGACTCGAGTAATCCCACACCATCATCATCATATAGCAGAATGATATGGCATTCATCGTAAAATATCGAAAGTTCTACTTCGTTTGCATTCGCATGCTTACGAGCATTGTTGAGTAGTTCTTGAACAATTCGATAAATATTAATTTCAAATTCATATGAAAGCCCTTCAAGCCGCCCATCATAATCAAAATAAATAGAAAAATCACAATGTTGTCGTGTTGATTCAATCATATGTCCTAAAGCTTGTTCTAGTCCTTCTTCTTTTAAAAAGGGAGGACGAAGTTCAATGCATGTTTCTCGTACTAAATGAGCTATGTCGATGATATCTTCTTTTAGACAGTCTAGCTCTTTACTTATTGATGATTTTTCAGCATGTTTAATAAGTCCTTCTATATTTCTTATTAATTGTAATAAGCCTTGTAAAACACTGTCATGTAAATCCATGGATAAATTAATACGTTCTTTTTCGGTCACATGCATGAGCAGTTTTGAATAGGAAGTAGGCATGATTACTTCATCAATATTATTTTTATAAGAGTCGAGTTGGCATTTCAACTCTTCAATTAAGTAATTATTTTCTAAAACAATACTTGAAAAATAAGATATCGACTCTAGCCACGCCTTTTCTTGTGGGTTCAGTTTTGCATTATTTTTCTTTTGTTCAAAATAGATAATTTCTTTACTAATGCCGTTACTACCGATAACCGTTGCGAAGCCTTTATGTACTTTAAGCAAGGAACCATTTGAATACTGCGCCCAATTAATTTTTTGAATGGCATTATTTACGAGGCTTTGGTGAGCCGTTTTAACAGTCCAATTGTCTACTGCGGGTCTTTTTTCAATTTGGATATAGTTTAAGTTATCAACAGAAAGTACATCTTTAATTTGCTTTTGAAGTGCGTCAATCAATGTAAAAGGATTGGTTTCAAATTTCACTTTTTGGAAAAAGCCATATAAGCTAATGTCTAATCGATTATTTTTAGAAAATAAATGAGGATTTAATTTATAGTCTAAATAATCTTTAATATAGAGCAAGATGCAAGAAAGATAGAATATAAAGATGCCCAGTATAAGAATTTCAATCGATAATAGATGTACTTCAGTCATAAAACTTATTATAAGCGTGGTTAGTATAGAAAATGGTAAAGATAATAACGTAAAGTATTTAATTTTATTTAAAAAGAAGTCAATATCTATTAATTCATAGGTCAATTGCAAATAAACTAAAATAATAGGAATAATGAAAATAAAGATTCCTGTTATTTCAGCAGAAATAATATAACGATCGTGGAAAATAATTGGTAGTGCATAAAACAATATAAATGGTGAGAAGGCAATAAAGTAACCTGAGAACATTATTTTTAGTTTAATGCGTACATTCGGTTCATGGTTAATATAATAGTACCTTATAAGTAAAAATAGTAAGAAAAATATTAAAGACGAAAAAAATTTTAATTGAATAGTCGTACTCGAAATTTCTAGGTCTTTATTAACAAAGGAGACAAATGATATGGCCATAATAAGAAAATATAAAAGGTATAATACTTTAAGATAACAGGTTTTAATGAATGGAAGTTTAGAATAAGAAAAATGTAAATATAAAAAATGTATAAATAAAATAACGAATATTGGAAGCGTGATCGTATTGACGCTACGTCCAATTACATCTCCTCTTGCAGAAATCGGGGCGCTACTATAACAAAGCGCAATCGTTAATAAAAAATAAGTGAGAACCTGTGATGAACTTTTTTCAGAATGTCGGGTATTCAATATGATTGCTAGCGCAATCGCAATGATGACAGATAAAATTTTAACGAAAAGTTGCACTTCAAGCATTAAACTTTTATTTCCGTTTTCAACGATAAATGTAACAGTTTCATTAGCAGCATTAAGAATAGTTAGAGACTCAGCTAACTCTATTCGTTGGAAATAAATGATAGAGTGATGAAGTGAAGGATGAGCGTTATTGACTTTTAAGATTTGGTCACCTGGTTGGATATTTTGATTTATTCCCCATGAATTTTCATAAATAGTATCTACAAAGTATTGTTTATCTTTATTTAATACCTCTATCCCAATTAAAGGATATTTCATTGTAAGATAAAAAAAATAAATGATTAATAGTGTAGTAATAAAAATGGGGAATCCCATCCAAATAAATTTTTGCTTTTTCATCATTTCCTCCTTAGAAGTAAGTGACAATCCATAGGAGTGACATATTAAAATAGAGGGAATTGGCTATTATGAATATTGGACGTAGAAATTAAGTTTTAGCGTATTCCCTTTTGTTGCCATTACAAATAAATGAAGAGTCGTAACCCTTAATTTATTTATGATGTATAGTTCCTTTCAAATGCAATAGGTAGGGATGGTGTGTGTATAGTGGTGATGTATTCAGCTTGCTTTTTAGTTTGCTCGTGCATTTTTTCGAGAAAAAGGCTACAAGTATTATCGTAGTTTCCTCTTCTGCTTATCGTGGTCCTATTGCGTTATACTGTTACGTTGAAGTTATTTCCAGTAATAGGCTTGCAACTGCGGTTTTTTACTTAAAACAACGTCTATAAGAGCCTTATTCTCTTCTGGAGAGATACCTATAATACAAATTTTATTGTTTTTTAAGAGATGTAAAACTTCAGTGTCTTTCATTAGATAGTGAATGATGTTTTTCATATGAAGATCTCCTTTTAAATGTATTTAAGTAGTGCTTCTTTATATTTTTTAGTAATTGATAATGACATGATGCTGGATTCAGCCTTGTTCCGATACAGTTGTTGGGTGACTTTTGAATAAAGAAAAGCACCTGTTTCTTCTAACAGTGATTCAATCACTTTAGCTAGCTCCAATATTTCGTGTTTTTCTATACTACCGTTGTAATAGTTTTGGATTTTTTCTATCACCGGATGATTTTGTTCCACGGCTAACAAATATAAAATGGGTAAAGTCCATTTTTTATTCAGCAAATCATTTTTCCCATCCCAACATTTCATACCTTCCATATCATTTTGAATCTGACCAATTACCCCGATGTGACTACCGTAAAATTGAACTTCAGTTGCTTTATCCGGATTCGCAAGAACAGTTCCTATTAAACAAGCTAACTCCGTTAAGGACCCAGACTTTAAAACAACCATGTCAATATAGCGATCTTCACAAGATATATTGTTTAATAAATCGATATGTTGTCCTTCAATAGCACGCAAAGCTTTTGTGATCAAGAGTTCTAATGCTATATATTTATGTTTAAAATCGGATTCTTTAATGATTAACTGACATAAAAAGAGTAAGTAACTTGAAATATTTAACGATAAATTTTGGTGTTGAACCCAAGGCGATGAAAGATTATCTTGGTCTTCAATATCATCTAAAATATCAAAAGATAAAATAAGAAGTTCAATTGCCGCTGCTACTTTAAAAATGTGATTTTCTATTTTATTGTTATAAATCACATAATGGAGTACGACTAACTCCCCAAATAAATAACCTTCCTCTTTCTTAAAGTCGATAAATTCATATATCTGCGTTTTCATATCCTTATTCGTTACATAAGTCTCTAAAATATCTACCATAGTTGAATACAATCGATTATTAACATCTAAACTCATCTATAACACCACCATCTCGTAAATAATACCACATATTAACATTATATAAAATTATATCCTAAACATTGTAAAATAAGGAACTGCTAATATAGGTTAAATAAAGGTGGCAATAAGCTTTTTCGTGCTTATTATCGCTGCCAAACTGAATGCATTGGTCGGTTTTTTCAAATTATTTTCGGTATACCGAAATATGATTTTCGGTGAATTGCAACAGAAAATATGTGAAGATTTAAATGTCAGAATTATTTTAATACCGGTTAATTAAGTGATTTCTAGACTTTAAGTAATGATAGTAAGTAGTTTCATTTAGATTTGCTAATGAATCAAAAAATTCAAAGTATATTGGAGGCTTATATAATGAGCAATGTTAATTTCGATACGATTATTGTAGGGAATGGAGCAATAGGATCTTCTATAGCATACGAACTTTCCTCTAGAGGTCAAAAGGTTGCACTTATAGGGAAGGAAGCACGTGAATCAGCAGCATCTACAGCTGCTGGCGCGATGAATGGCTGTTATGGAGAAGTGACTGAAAGTCTTATGAAAAGTGAATTCGGTCGAAAAAAATTATTAATGGACATTAAGGCTAAAAATATGTGGGAAGGTTGGCTATCCAAACTGACGAAAGATTCAGGTGATGAAAGAGAAGTAATCATTGCCCACGGTACGGAAGTAATCCTTAACACGGCAGGAACAAGAGATGTAGATTCTGTTAACTTTATGAAAATTGAACAAGCGCTAAAAGAAAACTCGGAACGCTATGAAGTAATAGATCCAGATAACCACGTATGGCTAGAGGCAGATGAACAAGTAAGACCTCTTAAAGCATTACTAATACCAGAAGAAAATGCAGTTGATCCTAACATTTTATTAGCTAAACTTTCCAAAGCCATTCATAATCTTGGAGGAACCCTTTTCAATGAACATGCACTATCAGTAATTACAGAAGGCAATCAAGTTTGTGGGATTGAACTGAGCGAACAGAAAATTTTTGCAAAAAATATCATTATCGCTGCAGGGGTTCATTCGTTAGATTTATTAGATTTCGATTTAGAATTGAAAAATAAAATACCGCCAATGTTTTCAGGGTACGGTGTGTCAATACTTTTAGAATTAGATGACATAGAAAATTATAACAGGGTCATTCGAACGCCAAATCGAGCATTTGCCTGCGGTTTACATTGCGTTCCTCGAAATGGGAAAGAGCTTTACATCGGTGCAACCAATATACTATCGGATATTCCAAGGAAAAATGCCTATGTATCGGATGTACAATTTTTATTAGATTGTGCAGTAGAACAATTACACTTAGATCTTTTTAATGCCGACATTAAAAAAATTCAAGTTGGAAATAGACCGATACCAGCTGATGGATTCCCGTTAATCGGTCAAATTAAATATGATGGTCTTTGGTTGGCTACAGGAACATATAGAGATGGGTTACACCAATCTCCTTTAATCGCTGAACACTTAGCTAACGAAATAAGTGGGATTGTAAACGATATTGACCTTTCTGATTTTCATCCAATTCGAAAGCCTCTCTATAATACACCAAGACATGAATTGATTGCTAAAACAACATCCGAAATGTTCGCCACTGGTTACGAATATCGTTGGGACGTGCAACCTTATTGGCATCCTATTTTAGAAAAAGGAATGCTTCATAGTTTTGAAGAAATTTTAGACGAGCTACATAAGGAATTTGCTCCACCACCTGAAATCCTT
The DNA here is from genome assembly GCF_002982115.1 of Lysinibacillus sphaericus. Lineage (GTDB taxonomy): Bacteria > Bacillota > Bacilli > Bacillales_A > Planococcaceae > Lysinibacillus > Lysinibacillus sphaericus. Next base: position 2,346,835 of record NZ_CP019980.1, read on the forward strand.
TCTCTTTACCTGACACATCCTAAATCTTCTAAAGAACAGCTAAGAACATACTACAATGCGTGGAGTGAATGATGAAGACAAAAGATGATTATATTAACTTGTTAAAAAACGCAGGAGTTTGGGACCCTGTGGGAGACTACGAAAAAATATACAGTCAATATTATTTTACAGAAGCGGGACAAAATGACCCAATAGCAGTAAAGGAATTTGAGGCAGACATTCATGAAAGATGTAATAGAATTCCGTTGGAGCATATTGTAGGCTACGCAGAACTGAACGCTAATAGATATGTTGTTGGAACAGGCGTTTTTATACCGAGAATTCAAAGTTTGGGGATCGTTGAGTGGCTGAAAGAAAATAAAGCAATTGCTCCGAGTTCTTTCGTATATGACTTATGTTCTGGTTCGGGTGCAATCGGGATAGAAATTTGGAAAATGACAAATGCAAACATTGTCTGTATAGAAAAATCAGATTTAGCTACTAAGTATCTCAAGCGAAACATTTTGCGTCATAATGCCGAGAAGGTTGACGTTTATCAAGGAGACATCAAAGAATATTTTGATGATATGCCACAAAAAGCAGTCGAAGCAGAGATTGTTATATCCAATCCCCCATATGTACCGAAAGAAATGGCGCAACCCCCTGAGTGGGGGGTGCATCATCCAGAAGAATCGGTCTATGCAGAGCAGGATGGCCTAGATATTATTTATGCTTCAGCTTTATTTGCCAATAGAGCATTAAAAAAAGACGGCGTTGTATTAATCGAACATGATGAAAACCAAGGAGAAAGCGTCAGTGCGATATTAGCAAGCAATAATTTTTATAACATCCAAACAATCGTAAGCGAGAAATATTCTGACGAGACAGGACTCTCCATCTTTACTATAGGTTATAAGCTATAAATAAATATCCAAGAAATATCTCAAATCATAAGGGTACAATCTTTTATCTTTATAAATCGTTCTCAATTTCAGATATTTGTCTACTATTTGCTATCACGCTATATCAAAGGCATTTTAAACAGATGCTCATCTGTAGCTAGAAATTTGTAGTAACGAAATGATTTCACTAGAGAAGGAGGATTAAATAATGAAAGAAGAGTTACTTGAAGAGTGGAGAGCAGAAATCGATACGATTAACACTAAAATTGTTGCACTGTTATCGGAAAGAATGGAAGTATGCACAGAAATAGCAAAATATAAATACAAATACAATGTGAATATGATGCAGCCAAAAAGGATTGAAGAAGTATTAAAGAAAACAAGCATCGTAGCAAAAGAAAACAATTTAAATCCAAAATATATTGAGGATGTATTTAAAATTATTATTAATGAAACGTGTGCGGTTGAAGATAAGTTAATCAAAGGAATGAAAGCAAACCAATGAAAACACTAATAATAGACAATTATGATTCTTTTACTAATAATATTGCGCAATATGTTTATAGAGTAACGAATGTTTCTCCTGTTGTCGTAACGAATGATTATCCTTTTCATAAAATTAATCTATCGGAATTTAATAATATCATTCTATCTCCTGGACCTGGAACGCCAGAAAAGGATGAAGATTTTGGTATATGTAAACGGATTATTAAAGAAGTGAATATGCCTATTTTAGGTATTTGTTTAGGGCATCAAGGGATTAATCATTGTTTTGGTGGAGAGGTTGGCAAAGCTCCAAAACCAGTTCATGGTTACAAAGAGCTTATTGTCAATAGTGGTGACAATCTATTTAAAGGCTTGCCAAATAGTTTTTTTGCAGTTAGATATCACTCTTTAATCTGTACTAAACTTGCGCCTTCCCTTGAAGCAACTGCTTATACTCAAGATGGTTTAATTATGGCGATTGCCCATAAAGAATTACCTATTTATGGCGTCCAATTTCATCCTGAGTCCATTGATTCGGAGTTTGGCGTTGAATTAATTAAAAATTTTATTGATATTTCTGCGGAAAAATCCTACAGGAGGCCATTACATGTACGAGATTTCGCTTAAAGAAAAGCTAGAGGGTGTAGGGTGCCCAATGCTTGTGGCGCCAAAGAATATTGAAATAGAGTGGGCGTCTTCTCCTATCGATATTTATGAAAAATTATTTTATGGTTCAAAAGATAGTTTTTGGTTAGATGGAGAGTTATCAAGTGAGTTTGGCAGTCGGTTTTCGATTATGGGAAATTGTGATATAGATGCTGCAATTTCTTTCATGTATTATGTTCAAGATTCAAGGTTGGATATAACTGGCCCTAAAGGACAAGAGTCGGTTTATGGAGATTTTTACGAAGTTATGGACTGCATATTTTCTTTAATAACCAATGAAATGCCTAAAGAGGTGTTACATCCATTTAATGGAGGAGTCATTGGCTATTTAGGATACGAGTTAAAAGCACTTCGAGGGATACCGAATAAACATAGTTCAGATTTGCCAGATGCTGTTCTTTATTTACCTAAAAATATCGTAGTGTTTGATCATCGAGATCAGAAGCGTTATGTGTGCAACTTGTGGGGTGAAATTTTAACTGTATCAGAAGCTCTACTGCAGAAAAGTGAAGAGTCTATACAAAGAAAAACGGTCCAATTTTTAATACCTCCAACAGAAGATGAGATTGACTTAGAGATATCGAGTGATGACTACAAGGACAAGATAAAACAGTGTCAAACATATATTACTGAAGGTGAATCTTACGAAATATGTTTAACAAACCGTGCTTCCCTGCCTTATAGCTTTGATCCATTGCTGCTATATAAAGAAATGAGACTTTTGAGCCCGGTAAGGTATAGCGCTTTTTTCAATACCGAACGTTTTTCAATCGTAAGTTCTTCTCCAGAAATGTTTATAAGCATTGACGAAAACGGAAAAATGGCATCGAAACCTATTAAGGGAACTAGAGCAAGAGGGACTACTGAAGAACAAGATCGTTTGGAGAAAGAAAGTTTAATGACTTCCTCAAAGGATAGAGCAGAGAATTTAATGATTGTCGACTTAGTAAGGCATGATTTTAATGAAGTTTGCCATCCTGATACGGTGAGTGTACCAGAAGCTTTTGTTGTAGAAACCTATTCATCTGTACATCAGTTAGTTTCCACAGTCGTTGGCGAATTAAATTGGGATAATGGTATTTTTAAATCGATAGGTAAATGCTTCCCTGGGGGTTCAATGACTGGAGCACCAAAACTAAGAACGATGAGAATAATAGATGAATTGGAAGAGTCTCCTCGAGGGATCTATTCTGGATCTATTGGTTGGATTGGCTTTAATGGTTATACAGATTTGAGTATTGTTATTAGAACGGTCGTCATTAAAGATCAAATTGCAACTTTTGGCGTAGGAGGAGCTATTATAGAGGCTTCAGATGCAGAGGAAGAGTTCCGTGAAACATTAATTAAGGCAAGTGTTCCGTTTCAAAGTATAAGGAGGGTTCAAAAGCACAATGAAACATGAGACAATAATAGTATTGGGGGGAAATGGGTTAATTGGGCAATTTTTATCATCATTATTAATGAAGTCAGGGCATCATCTAGTCATTATAGACAAAGAGCCGTGTGAAGGAGATTCCTTAAGAGCTGCGTGTGGCAATCTTTACTCGAACCTAGAAATTATCGTATCTGATGTACTATCTGATGATATAAATGATCTTTATTCTTCGGGGGATGCAATTATTTTTGCATTACCCGAATCCTCCTGTTTAGATGTATTAGCATCAAAAGCTCATTTGATGAAGGATGAAGTAAAAATCATTAATACATGTTCTATACAAAGCTCTTTTTTCAAGCATGGTAAAACCTTTTTACCGAATAACCCTATGGTAGGGATTAATTTTATGTTTTCACCTACTTTGCCTTATCAAGGAAGAGCGGTAGCGATTGTAAAAGAGGAAGAGTCAGAGGCATATACGATGATGAAAACTCTAATTGAATACAATGATATGGTAGTATTTGAGTTTGACCCGCATGGCCATGATGAGAAAGTTTCACTTGTGCAAGCACTTCCTCATATTTTAACGCTTTCATTGATTAGTGTATTAGGGGAGAAACATGATTTTTCAATAAACGAAATGATGCAGCTTTCTCCACCGCCTATGCAGATGATGTTATGCTTATCAGCCAGGCTAACACAAAATTCACCCGATGTGTATTGGGACATTCAAAAGTATAATCCTTATTCCGAGAAAATTAGAAATGATGTCATCCATTCTATAACGAATCTCAATCGCATCATCGAAGAGGATTGCTTCAAAGACTTTTCTGTTTTGTTGAAAAACCATGAAGAGGTTTTAGGGGAATCTTTAAATGAGCTGAAAGAAAAGTGGAACCGATATTTTAATAGCAATTAATCTTATGCTTACAGTAAAAGGAGGCATATTATGGAAGAGAAGTCTGTAAGTCCTTTTGTCACCATTGTTAAAAGTAAACCAAAACTATTGGCGCTTTTAATCATTTTATTGCCAGTTTTGAGTGTTACAATTGATAATACGATCCTGTCATTTGCCTTACCACAGCTTACATATGCATTATCACCGAGTGCTGCTCAACAGCTCTGGATAATTGATGCTTACGCTTTAGTGCTGGCAAGTCTACTTGTTACGATGGGTGGTATTGGTGACCGTAAAGGACACAAAAAAGTACTTTTTATCGGTAGTCTTGGATTTTCGATTATATCTTTTATTGTCATTTTTTCGCAAAATGCAGGCCAAATTATTGCTGGTAGAGCGGCGCTAGGTTTTTTTGGTGCAATGATTCTACCTGCTACATTAGCCTTAATACGTTCAACTTTTCTTGACCGAGAGGAGAGAAGATTAGTAGTAGCGGCTTGGGCTACTTGCTTAACAATTGGTTCTGTACTTGGACCAATTATTGGTGGTGTATTACTTACTTTCTTTTCTTGGCACGCAATCTTTTTAATTTCAATTCCTTTTTTTATTCCTGTCATATTCTTTATTCGCAATTTTATTACCGAATCACAAGAAAAGTTAACTGGCAGAGTAGATTTCTTCAGTATTGGCATGTCTTTCATTGCCATGTTTGGTATTATGTTTGGATTAAAACAAGTTGCTACTGGTGGAGAATGGCAAGTAAGCTTACTAAGCATAGGGATTGGTGCTATTTTTGCTGTGCTGTTTGTAAAACGACAGCTTGTATTACCTAATCCTTTGTTAGATATGAGTCTGTTTAGAAATAAAAGCTTTTCGTCGCTTGTCTTTATCAATATGGTCAGCTTAGGTTCATTAATAGGATTTATCTTCTTTGCAACACAATTACTTCAAATATCTCATAGAATATCGCCATTAATTAGTAGCTTTATCCTTGTACCAGGTGAAATATTAGCGATTATTTCTGGAATAGGTATCGTTGTCATCGCGCAAAAAGTTAAGCCTAATTTTATTATTAGTGTGTCCCTTATTCTTATTGCGATTTCTTTTTTAGCCGTCTATAGTTTAACACTGACACCTCTAATAATTGGTTTAGCTTTTCTGTTCATTAGTAGTGGTGTGGGCATCATTACTACAGTATCCAATGACCTTATTATTTCATCAGTTATTCCTGAAAAAGCGGGTGGGGCCTCGTCGGTAAGTGAAACGGCCTATGAAGTTGGCGTTGTCCTTGGTACGACGTTAATTGGGGGAGCGATTACGTGGTGGTATAGACAATCGTTTTTACTACCAGATTATCTTCAGACCAAGATTTCAGAAGGTTCGACAGATACGCTTGCAGGTACTTTAGCCGTAAGTGAGTCGTTACCAAAAGATTTATCGACTGATTTGCTCAATATTGCAAACTCTGCCTTTCTAAAGGGCGTTGAATATACGAGCTTAGCAGCCTTTTGTTTCATTTTACTTACTGCTATTTTAACTTTCTTTTTTATTAAAGAAGAGCATCCCTCTAATCATTGAAATTAGGGGGATTTTTTAGTGGAGAACGAATTATTGGTAGGGTGACCAACATTAATTGCTAAAATCATGGCACTTGCTGAACAACTTAAAATGAAGGAATGATGATATATGAATAACAATATCGATAATATAATTGAAATAGAAGAGACAATGATGAACTTTATAAGAAAATTTTTATCAGATCAGCAAAATTTGCATAGCCAAAAAGTCATTGAATTCTCAAACGACAATGTATTTCAAATATTGGATGATTTAGCGATACCAAATGAAGGTAGACCGATGTGCGACGTTCTATCTGATGCAGTAGATTTTATTTATAAATATAGAGCTAAGCTAAATCATCCTCGTTATTTTGGTTTTGTACCAGGTCCTGCATCACTCATCTCTTGGGTAGCTGATGTTGTAACCAATGCTTACAATATGCATGCAGGAAGTTGGATGTCAACACCTACGGCTAGTTATATTGAAAAGGAACTGATCGCTTGGTTAAATAATAAAATTGGTTACACCGAACAATCTGGAGGAATTTTTGTATCAGGTGGTTCGATTGCAAATATTACTGCGTTAACAGTAGCGCGCGATAACAAATTAAATGGCGACCTTGCCAAAGGAATAGCCTATATTTCCGATCAAACACACTCATCTGTAAAGAAAGGTCTTAAAATAATTGGTGTAAGCGATCGTAATATTCGAATTATTCAAACGGATAATTTTAAATTAAATACAATGATGTTGAATGAACAAATAAAAGCAGACTTATCATTAGGCTTAAAGCCATTTATAGTAATTGCGAGTGCTGGTTCCACTAATACAGGAAGTATTGATCAGATGGAAGATATTCATCGCATTTGCCAAAAGTTTAATCTTTGGATGCATGTTGATGGGGCTTATGGTGCGACTGTCCTTTTGTCAAAAAAGCATAAAAGTAAATTAAAAGGGATTGAAAAAGCTGATAGCGTCAGTTGGGATGCCCATAAATGGTTATTTCAGACGTATGGTTGTGGTATGATTTTGGTTAAAAATAAAAACTTATTATTTCATAGTTTTCATACTAACCCTGAATATTTAAGAGATGCACAAATAAATAATGAAGAAATCAATTTTTGGGACTTTGGTATGGAACTGACACGCCCAGCTAGAGCGCTAAAGCTGTGGTTCACGTTGCAAGTTCTGGGGTCGGATAAGATGGAGGAATTTATTAATCATGGTATACGTCTAGCAGAATATGCAGAAAGTGAAGTATTAAAGTACAAGGATTGGAACATTATAACGAAAGCGAACTTGGCAATCGTCAATTTTCGATTTTCACCACCGCATTTTGACGATGAAATCATAAATAAAGTGAATACAGAAATTTCGAGAAAAATGGTTAGTAGTGCTTATGCCGGTGTCTTTACGACAATTTTAAACGGCCAAGTAGTTTTAAGAATTTGTACGATTAATCCTGAAACAACCGATATGGAAATAAAGAAGACGATTGCACTTTTGGATAAGTACGCAAGAGCCATTTCTGTCAAAATGCTTTCCGATGTCAATAAAAGCAAGGAGCTACAGACTGTCAAAAATTGAAGATGCTGTCTATTTGTTTTCGTATCATTTAGATGAAAGGTATTTATTTAATATAAAAAGAACATGTTTTGAAAATCAAAATATGTTCTTTTCTTATGGCCAAACGCATATAAACACCTTATTAGCTGTAGGTATTATACTTGTAAAAGTAGGTGTATTATTTTAATAATCAAACAAATAATGTTAACATAGAAAGATGTATATAATTGGTAATATTTACTTTGGTATAATCTAGGTGTAAAACGGTTACAAGCGAAAGAATACTTTCATTATAGGAGGATGAACAATGGAGACAAAAGAACAAATATTACACTTGTTATTGCAAAAGGGCTTTAAGTTTAGATTTTATGAAGATCAAAATTTACTTTTCTATACAAAAGAGATTACGGAACCTGTATTTGTTAAATGGTTTGCTGAAGAACACTGTCATTTGACTGACTGTGATTTAACGCATGTGTCGATTTCCCTTGAAATTACGGATAATCTCGAACGTGCGCAATATACTTTCTTTAATGGAATTGATAAACAATATATTTTTAAAGACTTACTAGAGTTTAGAGAAGTATTGGAAAAGCTACCTAATTTAATTGAATTACGCTAATGGATAATTTTTTAATGAAAGAGTGAGCTTAATGTCAGAAGGAAAAATGCTTTCTGTCTTTACTAGAAACAGTTTGACATTGTCCATCGTTTTCTACTTAAACCAACTCAACGTTGACTTGAAGGATATAATCATGTAAAATATTCCAAAATTAATTAATAAATATACATTCTGTGAAAAAGATAGTAATTCATTTTGAGCTGCTAAGCGAGTTAGGGATGGTGTGAGCCTAATGCAGATCGTTTGAATGAAACGCACTTTGGAGAAGTTTCCCGAAATACTAGTAGGGAATACCGGGGCGTCACCCCGTTATCAATTGAAAGTGGTCATAATAATGGCAACTAGAGTGGTACCACGGGAATGCAATGCTCTCGTCTCTTATTTGAGACGGGGGCTTTTTTATTTGTAGAGGAGGGAATGGATATGATAACAGAAATTGCGAAAAGTTTAGCGATCGCATTACATCAGCAAGTAACAGTAGAGGACATTAAAACATTACTTGAAAAACCTAAAAATAGAGCAATGGGTGATTTTGCCTTGCCATGTTTTAAACTGTCTAAACAGCTAAGTAAATCTCCACAAACCATTGCAGTTGAAATTCAAAAAAATGTAACGTGTGAGTTAATTCAATCCGTCGAGCTAGTTGGCGGATATGTCAATTTATTTTTAAATCAACCTCACATCACGCAACAAGTATTAAGTAAAATGATGATAGAGCAAAAATTATATGGAACAAGTCCGATAAGTAAAGGCAATGTTGTATTCGACTTTTCTTCCCCTAATATCGCCAAGCCTTTCTCAATGGGTCATTTACGTTCAACTGTTATAGGGAATGCGCTTGCCAATTTAGCAGAGAAAAATGGTTATAAGGCTATTCGTATCAATCATTTAGGCGATTGGGGTACTCAGTTTGGAAAGTTAATTGTCGCTTATCATCTATGGGGAAACCAACAAGCAATTGAAGCAGCACCAATTAAAGAATTATTGAAAATTTATGTAAAATTTCATGAAGAAGCACAACAAGATGCAACGTTAATTGTACAAGCGCGAGCGGCATTTAAAGCGTTAGAAGATCAAGATGAAGAGGCGCTTGCTCTTTGGCAATGGTTTAGAGAGGTATCATTAGAAGAATTCAAGGGACTATATCAGCTGTTAGGTATTCAATTTGATCGTTACGAAGGAGAAGCGTTCTATAATGATAAAATGGCAACGGTTGTAAGAGAATTACAAGCAAAAGAACTACTAACACTATCAGAAGGTGCATATGTGGTTGAACTTGAGGATATGCCTCCTTGTATCATCAAGAAAACAGATGGAGCTACACTGTATGCTACGCGTGATTTAGCAGCCGCCTTTTATCGACAGCAACAGTATAATCCTGAAAAAATTTATTATGTCGTGGGCAATGAACAAACATTACATTTCCAACAGTTATTTCGCGTTATTGAAAAAATGGGTTACGCTTGGGCACAAGATTTATGTCATGTGGCTTTTGGAATGATGCTTCAAGAGGGAAAAAAGATGTCAACGCGAAAAGGGAAAATGGTTCTTCTACATGATGTATTGACAGAAGCGATTGAGACTGCAAAACAAAGTATCCAACTGAAAAATCCACATTTACAAAATAAAGAAGAAGTAGCGAGGCAGGTTGGTGTAGGTGCCGTTATTTTCAATGACTTAAAAAATAATCGCATCCATGATATTGAATTTTCTATAACCGACATGATGCAGTTTGAAGGGGAAACGGGCCCATATATCCAATATACGCATGCACGCATTCACTCCATTTTAGACAAAGCAGATGGTCCACTTGAGGAAGTGTCTTTCCAACCGTTAGGACAACAGGCCTGGCAGGTCTTGTTGTTACTTGAACAATTTCCTCGTGCAATTGCGAACGCGTATGAGCAAGTTGATCCTTCCATCATAGCTAAATATGCTTTACAATTAGCTCGTGCGTTTAATAAATACTATGCAACGAATAAAATTCTAGCAAAAGATTGCTTACAAGGTTGCCGTTTAACATTATGTCATTGTGTTGCTATGATTCTAAACGAAGCATTAGCTTTATTAGGAATCGAAGCACCGAAAAATATGTGATGATACTTCTCTAAGTTTATTGTGCCAAAAGCACAAATAAAGCAGGATGCATATAAAAATAATGAAATATTGACGGTAAGCACAGAAAATGCTAAAAGAAGACTAGAAGAAATCGGATGTCTGATAACACTATTTATCAAGGACAATGACATAGTAGTGAACTTGGCATTAGAAAGGTATTCAACGTTATGAATAATAAACAATGGACAGCTTCGACAATCGTCGTTGTTGTCAGTATTTTTTTCGTCGCCCTCAATATGCGACCAGCTGTAACTAGCATAGGGCCACTATTTAATGTGTTAATGGAGTCTCTTCAAGTATCCAATACGCAAATGAGTTTATTAACATCCATTCCTGTCTTTTGTATGGGGCTTTTTGCACCAGTGGCTGTTCCGTTACAGCGACGTCTTGGTACGAAGTTTGCGATTGCGCTACTATTAACAATTATTGCGTTAGCCAATGGACTCCGATTGTTACAAGAAAGCTATGTTTTGCTTGTGGTCACTAGTTTTGCTGCTGGTCTTGCAATCGCTATTATTGGGCCGATGTTAAATGCATTTATTAAAGAAAAATTTCCTAATCGTTTCGCAACGGTAGTTGGGGTATATTCTTTTGGCATCGGGACAGGTGCAACATTAAGTGCGGCATTAACGGTATCATTTTATAATGGGTTTCATAAAGATTGGACCATTGCCCTTGGTAGCTGGGCAGTGCTGGCTGTGCTTGCTCTTATAATTTGGTTGCTTGTTATCCCAAATCAGGTAGAGCAGTCGTCTGTACAAAAGGATGAGCGAACAAAGGAAACTGTACGTAATCCGTGGAAAAGCAGCCGTGCGTGGACGATTTTACTTTATTTTGGTTTTCAAACATCGTTATTTTTCTCGATGATGTCTTGGTTAACGCCTATTTTACAAGACAAAGGCTTAACACTCGTTGCTGCTAGTTCGATGTTAACTTTTCTGTCAATCGTTCAGATGATAGGGAATATTGTTGTCCCAATCCTAATGGAAAAATGGTCAAATCGTATTCGATGGCTATTGTCATTAGGAATCATCGGTGTCAGCGGGTTTGTACTTTTATGGTTCGGGACGGGCTGGCTATTATGGATTGGCGTTTTAATTATTGGGATTGTGCTAAGTGGGTTGTTTCCTATTGGTTTATTGTTACCATTGGATGAGGCACGCACGCATGAAGAGGCAAATAGCTGGTCATCAATGGTCATGTCTGGTGGATTTATGATGAGCGCAATTATTCCTACACTAATCGGTTATTGTTATGATGTAACAGGCAACCATTCGTTTACCTTCGTTATCTTTTTGTTATTAATGTCTGGGATTATTGCTACAGCACTTGTATTAAGGAAGCAATAACTAGTATGTCTTATGCATGATGCACAAAGATAGAATGAAAAAGGCAGTAACGGCAAGCAAGTCTCCATGTCGTTACTGCCTTTGCTCGTTTAAAGAGTGCTTCTTATAACATTTCGCAAAAATGTGACAAAATGCTATGTTTCTTTAAAATAAGTAGATAAATTATTATAAATACCTTTGATTTAATTAATATAAAACAATAATTATATTATGTAAACTTGAAACAAATGACGTCGTTGTTTATGATAGTAAAGAAAGAAGTTCGATAGAAAGTATTGGTGAACAAATGCGAAAAAAGATGCTTATCGTTGGAGCGGCAACCCTCCTGTTAACAGGCTGTGGCGATCAATCCGTTGCGGAAATGTTTAACAAGGAAAAAACAGCAATTAAATCTGACAAACCCGTGGAGAAACAGGAGGAAAAGCTCATTCCAGAGGTGAAGGTTATAGGGGAGAGCGCTATTGGTGCGGGTATTATTGTGAAGAAAGACCCTTCGATGCTCTATATTGTAACAAACGGAGCGTTGGTCGCATCAAAACCTACTGCCCTTGTGCAATTTAGTAACGATAAACTTGTAGAAGCTGATGTACGCTATATATCTACTGCTTATAATATTGCTATTTTACAAGTGAAGTATCCTGCGTCCGTCAATGTTCCAACTGTTTTCAATGGCAAGTTGGATCACTTAGCAGTGTATGTCGATGGCTTACCCCACACAATTAGCAGATATAGTGACAAGGTAGCTGCTTATTATATAGATGTAGACCAAGCTTTACCACCCGGTAGCCCTGTGATGGAGGCAGAAAATGGTCAAATAGTGGGCATTTATTTTAATCGACAGCAACAGGGCGTTTCACAACCATACATATTGCCACTTCAAGATATAGTACAGTTACTTGATGAATGGATTACTGACGGCATGAAGGCAAAGGACCGTTTGTCTCAATCTAAAAATTTGTATGCTTATAGTGAAGTCGGTGACAAAGAAGCGGTGCAAAAAATGCTTGAAAAATACGGGAAGAATATTTTTGCCTATAATGAGGACGAGGTAAAAATATTTATTGATACATTTCATGAGCATTTAAAGGCGGCTGTGGGGATTAATGATGCCAGTGTGATGCAGTCTGTTACTGGTGCAGAGGATTTACAGCATACGCTTGAAGATATGGTTGCTTATTATGCGTCCAAGCAAGCCAAAATCCATTTTTCTAATACGACGATTAAACGGATAGAGAAAGTAGGGCAAAATATTATTGTGCGTGCAAAAACGGAATACGTGCTGACCAATTCAGCGGGACAGGAAGCACTTGCACATTCCATCATGACCTATGAGATTTTCAAAAATGATCAAGGCGATTACAAACTAATACGCCTTACAGCAGAGGAGTGAGAAAGAGAATGGAGCAAGCAAGACAAATGCTACAGCACCACTTTGGTTACGATTCGTTTCGCACCGGACAAGCGCAAATTATTGAACAAACATTAAGTGGACAGTCGAGCCTTTGCGTGATGCCGACAGGTGGAGGAAAATCGATATGCTATCAAATTCCGGCATTAATGCTTGAGGGTTTAACGATTGTGATTTCACCGTTAATTTCCCTTATGCAAGATCAAGTCGAGTCGTTGCGAGCAGCGAATATACCGGCAGCTTATATCAATAGTACATTATCAGCACAAGAAGTGGATGAAACGATGCAGCTAGCGAGTGGAGGTTATTTGAAGCTGCTCTATATTGCACCGGAAAGATTAGAAAGTGCTACCTTTTTACAAGCATTATCACAATTATATGTACCATTGCTAGCTGTAGATGAGGCGCATTGTATTTCGCAGTGGGGACATGATTTTCGCCCCAGCTATCGCGCCATTCAAAAACTGTTTACATTATGGGCTCAACAACCGACTGTGCTTGCCTTAACTGCTACAGCAACTCCTGCCGTCTGTGAGGATATCCGTCAATTATTATCGATTGACGAAAAGGCAACACTCATTACAGGCTTTGAACGTGAAAACTTAGCTTTTACGGTGTTAATCGGTGAAAATAAAGAGCGCTATATTAAAAATTATATTGAAAAAAATAAATCGGAAGTCGGCATTATTTATGCGGCGACACGTAAATCAGTCGACGCATTGTATGACTTACTGACACGTGCGGGTGTGTCGGTCGCAAAATATCATGCAGGACTGTCAGAGAACTTGCGTATGGCTGAACAAGAACGATTTTTAAAAGATGAGGCGCGCATTATGATTGCAACCAATGCGTTTGGTATGGGAATAGATAAAAGTAATGTTCGCTTTGTCATTCATTATCAAATGCCACGGAATATGGAAAGTTATTATCAAGAAGCGGGACGCGCAGGGCGTGATGGCCTGCCAAGTGCTTGTATTTTGCTCTACGCTTCAGGGGATGTACAAACACAACGTTTTTTAATTGAGCAGACACGTGATGAAGCGCGTATCGCACAGGAATTAGAAAAATTACAAACGATGGTCGATTACTGTCATACAGAGGGCTGCCTACAAAATGCGATACTAACATATTTCGGTGAACAGGCAGGTGCACCATGTAAACGTTGCAGTAATTGTCAAGATAACCGCGAAGTAAAAGATGTCACGGAAGACGCACAAAAGGTATTAGCTTGTGTTGTAAGAATGGGACAAAAATTTGGCAAAACAATGGTCGCGCAAGTATTAATTGGCTCCAAAAATCAAAAAGTCCTTGAATTTGGATTTTCTAGACTTTCAACCTATGGCATTTTAAAAGGGCAATCTTCGAAGGAGGTTTCTAACTTTATCGAATTTTTAATTGCGGAAGGATTATTAGCTGTTAAGCATGGCACATTTCCAACGATTTACGTATCGGAGGAAGGGAAATCTGTTTTGTTAGGCAAGCGAACAGTTATGCGAAAACAAGCCGTGACAGTTCGACTACTTGCAGACAATGATCCATTATTTGAACACTTACGCATATTACGCAAAGAGATTGCCGATGAAGAAAAGGTACCACCATTCGTCGTGTTCTCTGATAAAACATTGCGTGAATTATGCGATAAAAAGCCTTCAGAGCTGGAAGGGCTCAGACAAGTGAGTGGTATTGGTGAAGTGAAATTCGAGAAGTATGGCAAGCGTTTCTTTGATGCAATGCAGTCATTTAGCTTAAAGTAATGAGAAAAGAATCCATCTAGTGTTTTTCACACGATGGATTCTTTTTGTCTGATTTAGGAAACTGTATTTTGAGAATCTATTATTTTTTCCAATGTTGCGCAATAAATTCATCACGTCCTGATACTGCTCGATCTTGTTTATAATGGTCTGGTTCTTTTTTGTAATAGTCTTGATGGTAATCTTCTGCTGGATAAAAGTGTTGAGCATCACGAATTGTGGTTACAATAGGTTTATCGAAGCGCCCGCTATTTGCAAGCTTTTCTTTTGATGCCTGCGCAATTCTTTTTTGTTCTTCGGAATAAGTAAAAATGGCCGTTGCATAGGATTCGCCTCTGTCCTGAAACTGACCGAAGGCATCTGTAGGGTCGATTTGCATCCAATAAATATCAAGTAACTGTTCATAACTAAAAATAGAGGAATCAAATTCAATTTCGACTACTTCTAAATGGCCTGAGTTGCCTTTTTTAACGTCTTCATATGTTGGATTTTCTAAATGGCCACCCATATAGCCTGATGTAACCTTATGTATGCCGTCCCATTCTACAAATGGCTTCACCATACACCAAAAACAGCCGCCTGCAAACGTCGCTTTTTCAATCATATTCATCATCCTTTCTTTTGTGAAAATATTATAGCATTATTTTGTTCATTACTGGCAAATAGGGTGTAAAATAACGAATAGATAGATGCTGATGAGGATAGTAGGAGAAAAATGAAACTTTCCTTACTTTCAATCGTTACATTAACTATAAAAAAATAGAGGAGTTATTTTGTTATGGAAGAGCAAGACTATACAAGACGCTCGCAACGTCCTAAGAAACGTCGATTGCGTAAAGGGAGAGCACTGTTTACGTTCTTATTACTCTGTGTCATTGTCATTGCTGGATACAGCATTATGCAATATCGAAGTGGCTTGCAATTAGCTACAGACACGTTGGTACCCCAAGAAGACTTTAGTGGAGACGAAGTAAAGGACGATATTGAGAACTATTTATTATTAGGAATCGATACACGCGGTGAAGAGAAATCGCGAACAGATACAATGATGGTATTATCTTGGAATAAGAAAACAAACGATGTGAAACTCGTATCATTTATGCGGGATATTTATGCAGACATTCCAGGCTATCAATCCTATAAACTAAACACGGCGTATTATTTAGGTGGTGTTCAACTGTTAAAAGACACATTAAGTAATATGTTTGGTTTACCAATTCATCATTACGCACTTGTCGATTTTAAAAATTTTGAATCACTTGTAGACATTTTAGCACCTAATGGTGTGGAAATGGATGTAGAAAAGGATATGTCTGAAAAAATTGGTGTTACCCTTACAAAAGGTACGCATAATCTAAATGGACAGGAATTGCTTGGCTATGCAAGATTCCGCCATGATGCTGAAGGAGATTTTGGGCGTGTTGCTCGTCAGCAAAAAGTAATTGAAGCATTAAAAAATGAACTATTAGCACCGCAAAATCTATTGAATTTACCTAAATTCATCGGTGCCGCACAAGGCTATGTGACGACTGATTATTCGTCAGCAGGAGAAATCCAACAAGTTTTAAAAATGGTGTCTAAAGGGAAAGTATCGATAGAGAAAGCGACAATACCCATTGAAGGTAGCTATGATTTCCAAAACTTTAGCCATGCAGGATCTGCTATTGTGATTGATGAAAAGGCAAACAAAGATTTTTTAAGTAAATTTTTAGGAATTTCCTTGGAGTGATACTTCGCAAAAGCTAACATTATCCTGTAAAATATAGGTGAGCATTCGGATTGGGGTGAGTAGATGAGTGAAAAAAGACCGAAGGAGCATTCAAACTTCTTTTCGACGAAGTTTATCCGCTTTTTAGGTGGTAAAAATTTATTATTTACGTTAATTATTTTATTATTACTCGCATGTGTAATTTACATGTTTGGAAAAGTTTCCTTTATATTTACCCCGCTACAAGTATTATTTGAGGTTGTTATTTTACCAGGGGTACTAGCCGTAATCGGGTATTATTTATTACGGCCATTATTAGGAATACTTGAAAAGTGGCGTATCCCAAGAATTTGGGGCATTTTAATTTTATATATTGGTGTAGTGGGCGTCATTACTTTACTTGTCGTGCTGGTCTATCCATTTTTACGAGATCAATTTACGAATTTAGCGCAGGAATTCCCTGTCTATTTTATGGCCCTAACACAAAATATAGTGGAATACTTAAATAACTCACGTGTTAATGAGTATTTAGCCAATATGGATTTTAATTATGAAAAAGTCGTGATGAATTTTACAACAGATATTATTGAAACAGTAAAAGATACAGCGGCCAATTTAGCACAAGGTGTTGCAACAGGAATAACAGGTTTTCTTTCAACCTTAACAGGCATTATTTTATCGCTTGTTACGGTACCATTTATATTATTTTATTTATTAAAAGATGGTGAGAAATTACCAAAATTTGTTATGAAAATATGTCCGCCTCGCATGCGTCCAGGTTTACATGATGTTTTACATGATATGGACAAGCAAATTAGTTCTTACATACAAGGGCAAATTTTAGTGTCAATGTGTATTGGTGCAATGGTCACAATTGGCTTCTTAATTATCGGCATGAAGTATGCATTGCTACTTGGTTTTTTAGCTATGATAACAAGTGTGGTCCCTTATTTAGGACCAGTCATTGCAATTACACCAGCAGCTATTATTGCGCTTGTTAATTCGCCATTTATGCTTGTTAAACTAGCCATCGTCTGGACGATAGTACAGTTAATAGAAGGGAAGTTCATTTCGCCACAAATTATGGGGAAATCTTTGAGCATCCATCCCATTTCGATTATTTTCGTATTGCTAACAGCAGGTTCATTATTTGGTGTACCAGGTGTAATTTTAGGGATTCCAGGCTATGCGATTTTAAAAGTACTCGTCACACATTTATTTAAGCTATTTAAGCAACGATATAATCGCTACGAAGATGAAGTAGTACAAAAATATGATGTGTAACAAAAAACAGCTACTGCGAGCATTCAGTAGCTGTTTTTTTAATGATATAAACAAAGCATGTAATAAGGATGCCTCCTGTTCACATGCTTCGTTAAATGTTAGGAGATGGAAACGTTTTTTAGACGATCTACTGCTTCTTGTAAAACCTCTTTTGGCTGAACAAGTGCCAGTCGTAGGTAGCCTTGTCCTGCTGTGCCAAACACTGTTCCCGGTACTGTTACAACACCAATTTGTTCAATTAGCTTAAATGCTAAATCTGTACAGTCAATATCGTACGGATATTTTGCCCATACGAACATACCACCATCTGAAGGGGCTGCATCCCAACCAAGCTCGCGTAAGCCATTCATTAACGTTTTGTGACGTACTGAGAATGTTGCACGTAAGTTCTCTGTAATTTCTTCCGCGTGGTCTAAAGCAACTACCGCTGCATCTTGAATTGGTTCAAAAATACCGAAGTCTAAATTCGATTTAAGTTGTTTTAAGACAGCAATCATGTCAGCATTACCAGCAATATAGGCAATTCGTGTACCAGCTAGGCTGAAGCTTTTTGATAAAGAATTAATCTCCATCCCTACTTCTTTTGCACCTGGTGCCGCTAAAAAGCTTATCGGACCGTCACCAGTAAAGTAAAACTCTGAATACGCCGCATCATGAAGCACAATCACGTTATATTTTTTAGCAAAAGCAATGACCTTTTCGAAATAGGCAAGAGAAGGCATAGCTGGTACAGGATTACCTGGTAGATTTAAGATAAGTAGCTTTGCCTTTTGTGCAACTTCTTCTGGCACTGCATCTAAATCAGGCAAATAATCGTTTTCTGCTGTTTGCGGCATATAGTAGGGTGTAGCACCCGCTAGATGAATGCCTGCATCGTAAGCGACGTAAGCTGGATTTGTTGAGAGAACGATGTCTCCTGGATCACAAAAGGCGATTGGTAAATGAACTAAGCCTTCTTGAGAGCCGATTGTTTGAATGATTTCAGTTGTAGGGTCTAAATCGACATTGCTACGACGTTTATAATAACGGCTAACTGCATCATAAAAACGTTGTGTGCCAGTTAATGTGTAGCCATATGATTCTGCCAAGCCCGCTCTGTATGATAAATGCTCACGGATTTTTGCATGTGGTGGAAGGTCAGGGCTCCCTAAACTTAAATCGATTAAAGACATACCTTTTGCTTGTTGTTGTTTAGCAAAGTGCTTTAAATCTCCGAAAATTGCTGGGGTAAATAGAGACATTTTTTTTGATGGTACGATTTTCAAACTAGTACACTCCTTATAGTTGTATAACAGAATAGTAGTACACATTTTATCATACTAAAGCACAGAAAGGGGAAGTTATTCTGAAAAAAGAATATATTCTTGTAATGGAGAAGATGCTTGCATAGACTAGCGGAAAAAATTAAGCTTAAATGAATGTATTTGCACAAAATAATTACGGGTAACGATGTTAAATGATAGTAGCGATACATTTCTGCTATTATTAAGCAAGGAGGGTGGTTTTTTAGATGAAGGTATGTTCTTTAAGTGGACCAAGTGGAACAGGAAAAAGTACAAGCGCGCTCGTTTTTGCACATAAAATAGGAGTGGAAGCCATTATCGATGACGGTTTACTCATTGTCAATGGCGTGAAAGTAGCAGGGATTTCTGCGAAGTTTGAAAAAAATACGATAACTGCTGTTCGACGTGCTATTTTTTCAGAAGAAGCGCATCGTGAAGAAGTCGTCAAAGCTCTTGATACATATCATGTTCAATCTATATTACTGATTGGTACGTCTGATAAAATGACCAATAATATTGCCAAGCGCTTGGAACTAGGGCAGATTGAAACGTATTATTATGTTGAGAATATTCGTTCTCAAAAGGAAATCCAAAAGGCGCGATTTATTCGCCAAACGCAAGGAAAACATGTTATGCCAATACCGTACCGACAAGTAGAGCAAAATTTCTTTAAACGACTGGTGCAAAAAGGGAAGGAAATTTTCACACCCAAACGTGAAAAAATCGGTGAAACAACCATTGTGCGTCCTGACTTCCAACAGGAATATATTGAAATAGAGAAGCAAGTCTATGTGCAATTACTAACCTATATTTGTAAACAGCAAGATATTGTGCAAAAAGTAGAACAAATACAGTTTAGCCTTGGAGAGCAGGCAAAGGTCATCATTTCTTTGCAATTAAAGATGCCGATAGATTATTCATTACCTCGCCGCTTATATCAGTTACAAGAAGACGTACAACATTCTTTTTACCAGCATTTTGGCTACGAACTAGATGCTATCAATGTTCAAGTGCACTCTGTTGTACAAAAACGAAAATAAAAAACAGGTACTCTAGTCGCAATAGGGCGAGTGAGTACCTGTTTTCTATTTTGATGCGCGTGTAAATTGAGGTTGACGCTTTTCAACAAAGGCACGACAGCCTTCTGTAAAATCACTGCCTACAAATGGTGTAGAACCTTGCCATAATGTTGGTACACTATCGACACATTCTTGTACAGATTGCTTTACAGCAAGTAAAGATTCTGGAGACATACCGGCTACCAGCTTGCCCATTCGAATCATAAATTTATTTAAATCTTTCTCAGTTACTAAATAGTTCAGCATACCCAGTTTAAAGGCTTCATCGGCTTTAAACATACGACCTGTAAATACCAAATCTTTCGTTGTAGATGGGCCAACAAGTTGAACAAGACGCTGGGCAAATTTATTGTTTAATGTGATGCCCAATTTGCCTACAGGAATGCCTAATTTTGCTTTTTCAGAGCCGATGCGAATATCACATGCTAAAGCAAGTTCTAACCCTGCTCCCATTGCAGGACCGTTAATAACACCAATTGTTGGAATCGCCAAACGTTCAATCGTTGATATTGTTTTTTCCATATGTAGAAAAGCTTCTTCTGCCTTTTCTAAAGAAATAGCGTTGAATTCTTTAATATCAGAGCCTGCTGTAAAATTCTCACCAGATCCTCGTAAAATGAGCACTTTATTTTTAGGATTATCTAACACTTTTAGTGCAATTTTAGCTAATTCATCCCACATATTTGCGGTAAGCGCATTTTTCGCCTGTGGTCGATGGATCGTAATAATTGCGAGTCCAGCCGTTTCTTGATAAATAATTTTCGCATCCTCAGCCTCAAGACGAGTTGTTCTTACTTGCATAATTGAAAAGCCCCCTACATTTAAATTGATACTTATATTATATAACACAAAGAGCAATAAACACTAAATAATACGAATTTTCA
The DNA here is from genome assembly GCF_002982115.1 of Lysinibacillus sphaericus. GTDB lineage: Bacteria > Bacillota > Bacilli > Bacillales_A > Planococcaceae > Lysinibacillus > Lysinibacillus sphaericus. The sequence continues at coordinate 2,367,753 of NZ_CP019980.1, forward strand.
TGTTTTTTCAACCTGTTACACAAGATTAATGGCATTTTATAGAGATTGTACTACAACAGATTATTGCTATTGTAATAAAGCAAAAGATATGAGAAACTACTATAGGAACATTTGTTTCTTTATTTCTTAAGGAGCATCGTCTACAGAAAGATAAGTCTAATTGATAATTACAGATTATCCGACACTACTATTTTTAAAAATAAATAATAACTTACGCACCATAAATAGTATAAAATAAAACTATCACACGCACAGTAAACAAGGAGGGCGCATGATGGTTCCATTAAAGGAAGCATGGCAAAGTTATTTATTACTATTAAATTCTTTAAAGAAAAGTACTGCTACAAAGAAACAATACAACCTTGATGGACAGCAGTTTTTAGCTTTTGCAAGTGAGCAAAATGTACAAATGCTGGATAAACAATTGAAAGAATTATTATTTATATATAGTAATTATCTAAAAGAAAATTATGAAAATGTTAATACTTTTAATCGGAAAATAGCGTCACTCCGTAGTTTTGTAGACTTTGTATTTTTGCGAGAATGGGTTGAACCGTTTGATTATGAAAGCATTTTACAGCCAAAAAAGAGGGGCAAGGATTCCTTAAAAGTGCTGACAAAAGAGCAATTGTTAAACATTTTAGAAGTATGGCCGACCTATTTTCAATATGCAAAAACACCTGAGCATGCGTGGCTTGCAAGACGGAATGGTTGTATTGTACAAATGTTTATCGAAACTGGTTGCAAGCCTGCTGAACTTGTCCGTATGAAATGGGGGCATCTTGAAATTCCATCATCACATATTTCGATTTCAAACCAGAATGGCAGAAGGGAGATGAGACTTTCACCTATTTTGATGGAAATGTTACAGCATTATAAAAATGCGACGGAGGATATACATCAAGGGAATGTAGGGGAGTGGCTTTGGGTCAGTGAAACAAGTCTTACTAAATCGATCACGACAAAAACAATTGAACGGATTTTTCAAACACTATCAAAAGATATTGGCACAAATGTACGAGCGACAGATGTTCGTTACACGGTGCTACAAAGGGCGTTACAAAGTGAGGAAACGGTTGAAAACATACAACAAAAAATGGGATATGTTCGAAAATGGGTATTAACAGAACGAGGAGAACGTTTTAAGTAAGTGTGCAGCAATTGTCTCTCAAGCACAAATTGCTGCACTTCTAATTAAAAATGCGTTAACGCTTTTACTTGAACTTTTACCGTTAAATCATGTTTACCACCTGTATAGACGCCTTCGACAGGGCTAATATCGGTATAGTCACGTCCGATACATAAAATAATGTGATTTTCTAGTACTTCCACATTATTAGTTGGGTCTAACCCAATCCAACCAATACCAGGAATCATCACTTCAACCCAGGCATGTGTTGCTATATCTCCGATTAAACCTGAATTTTCATCGACATATAAATAACCGCTTACATAGCGAGCAGGTATTCCTTTAGCGCGTAGTATAGCGAGCATAACGTGGGTGAAATCTTGACAAACTCCTCGTTTTAAGTCAAAGGCTTGGCTTGCAGTTGTCGTAACATTTGTTGCTGTTGGATCATACTCAAATGTTGAATATAAATATTGCATTAAATTAAGCGAAAACAGCACTGGATTTTCTGCGTGACCAATCGCATGAAACACTTCTTCTATCTGAGCATCTGTCATATACGTAAAGTTTGTTGATTTTAAATAGGGCAAATAATGTTCATAAAAGAGTTGGGAATGAAAAATCGTCTGCATTTCGGGTGAATATTGAATGCGATGAATAAATGGTGCACGCTGTATACTAACGATGGATGTTGTTTCTATTTCTAGTACTTGATGTTGCTCCGGGATATAAAATGTACCGACTGTATTCCCCCAAATATCTGCATGCTCACGCGTTAGTGAAGATGGTGAAATCGCGATACGGTAAGACAGCAAGCGTTGACGCTCATCACCCCGAGGTTTCAAGCGGATAGTATTCAAGCTTTGATCGACTTCAGATTCATATTGAAAAATATTTGTATGTTGAATTTCAAATTTCATCGTGTCCGCTTCCTTTTGATTACTGACTTGCGTGTTGAAAGGGAGCTGTAAGTGGTTCCTTTCAAGCTTGTAGGCTGGGTTCATATAAATGATAAATTGCTGAAAATGTATGACCAAAATCAATACATTGACACAATCTTTCCTCCATTGAAAATATAGCTTCCTCTAAGGAAGATGTTGATAAATTGAGCTCGCTAATGGCCGTTAACAAAGCTCGTAACGGTGTATTAAGTGCTACAAATCGAGCAGTGAGATGGTCTTTTTCAATATGCATAAATGCTTCCTCTAATTTTTTTAAACAGACCTTCACGGAGCGTGGAAAATGCGCATCCTGTAATAAATATTGCATAACACATAGTAAATTTGTTTGATGGTGCTTACGTTTATAAGATTCTGTTGCTTTTGATAAATCAAGCAAAAATATCCCATCGGCTTCTTCTATATTGCTAGTCATTGGTTGTTGCTCTAGCATTATTAATATCATACGGATCGTCTTTTCTGCACGTTCAATCCATTTGCCGACTTGCATAAAATAAAAAGGTAAATCTCGTTCCATTGAGTCTTCAACTAGTCCTGTAACCGTTAAAGATGTCTTACGTACATTGTGTAAAAAATAATTTAGGGATATTAACGGAAATGGCCGTTTCTGCACCGTTACTTCTTGTTGCATATATAAATAAAAGGCATTGTGTAATTCCCAAAGCTCAATAGGGATACTATCCCGTGTTATTCGTGCATTTTCTCGAACGGCGCGCAAAGTTGCATGCAAAGCGTTGCTATTGTTCTCAGAGAACAACAAGTACTCAATAAGAGGATTCACTCGAATGACTTCATAGCATGCTAGAAATTCTTCTTTCGAAGCACAAATATCTAAAATAGCTTCCCAATGGTCGAGATAATCATGTTCCTTACCAGATTGCTCCAGCATATTCAACAGCTGTACTTGTAATATATGTGCATTCGTTTCTGTGCGTTCACTATATCTTGCCATCCAATATAGTGCGTCTGCTACTCGACTTAGCATGCGGCAATTCCTCCTTTAATATCCACGTATCTTTTGCTCCGCCTCCTTGTGAGGAATTTACGACTAACGATCCTTCTTTTAGCGCAACACGAGATAACCCACCTGGAAGGACAAATATCTCATCACCTGTAATGACATATACACGCAAATCGACATGACAAGGATAGAATTTACCATTCTGATAGGCAGGTGCACGTGATAACTGAATGGTCGGTTGTGCTATATATTGATTTGGTTGGTTTACTATTTTTTGTCGGAAGCTAGCTATTTCTTCAGCACTGGCATGTGGACCAATCAGCATATCGTAGCCACCTGAGGCACTTACATTTTTTATAACCAGCTCGTGTAAATGTTTTAGTACCCATGCCCGCTGATTTTCATCATCAAGATGGTAGGTTGTGACATTTTCTAATATAGGATCTTCATTTAAATAAAAACGAATCATATCTGGGACATAGGCATACATCGCTTTATCATCTGCGACACCGTTGCCCACTGAATTTAGTATTGCAATATTTCCTGCCTTATAAGCCTCGATTAAATAGGGCACGCCAAGTAAAGAATCTTCTCGAAAAGCAGTAGGATCTAAAAAGTCATCATCAATGCGGCGATAGATAATATCGATTTGCTCTAATCCGTAAATGGTTTTTTTATAAACTTTTAAATTTTGCACAATTAAATCGCGTCCTTCTACAAGCTGAATATTTAGTTGTTGCGCTAAAAAGACATGGTCGTAATAGGCTGAATTATACATACCGGCTGTTAAAAGGACTGCTTTCGGTTCAACATGAGCCTTTAAATTTCGTGGTCGATGTGAAAGTAGCGCTTTTTTCATATGGGTCATTTGTTTTTCAAGGGATTGAATCGTATGTTTGGAAAAAAATTCAGGATACACTTCCTTCATAACATAACGATTTTGGAATACGTATGAAATGCCAGAAGGATTACGTAAATTATCTTCCAATACGCGGTAAACACCGTTTTGATCACGAATTACATCAATGCCAGCTAAAAAAATATGATTATTTATTGGCACTTGAACACCCAACATTTCTCGACAATAATATGGATTTTGTTCGATAAGATTTTTGGGAATAATTCCGGCCGTTACAATTAACTGTTCATGATAAATATCATGTAAAAAACAATTTAACGCTTTGACACGTTGTTTCATACCGGTCTCAATCATCTTCCATTGTGCATGTGGGATAATAATCGGTACAAAATCAAAAGGCATTGTCCGTTCTGTCCCCCCTTGGGCACCATATACAGTAAATGTAATACCTTGTCTAAGGAAGCTCGATTGTGCTTGCTGGTATTTTTCTTCTAGCTGTTCTTGAGAAAAAGCACTTAGTTTACGATGGAAGGAGCGATAATGCGGTTTCGGCTGGTCACCATCTATCATTTCATCAAAAAAAGAACCCGAATCATATAATTTCATCATGTGAACCGCCTCCGAATTTAAGGAATAGTCAAAACATGTTACACTAAAAAGAATACATAAAAGGAGCTAGTAAAAAATGATAAACATTAACTTATTGCAAGCTTACGAGTTAGACAAGCTATCGAAACTAGGTATATCTGACGAGGAAATCTTACAGACATTGCGAACTGGGGAAGTATCGTCATGGCGTACAAAGGAACCCAATTATGAATTTCAAGAAACACTGGCTCTTTATCAAGAAGGGGAGCAACAATTTTTAGACGCGCTGCATGGTAATTATCGAATAAAATATGTAACATTACCTGGCATTCAGCGTTTACTACATCTTCGCTTTCAATTAGAAGAAACGAAGGACTTTCAATTGGCAGAAACAGGTATTCAGAATTTGGTGTGCGACGAAGCCATAATCTCGAAGCTTCTTAGCATGTTATCGACGAACTGGAAAATTACACAACAAATGGATGGCACATATAGCATTTTCGCTAATTAACTACAAATAACCAAAAAATTCCACGCGCATTGTGAGACGAATCGACTCGTATCATTACCCATGGAATCATTTTTCGATTCGTCTCAGCGTATAGTAGTATACTAGAGTTTAATATTCATTTTGAGACGCGTTTATGCATAAATAAATAGACCTTGCAAAAAAATTTCAAAAAAAGATGATTTTTCATACGTAGAAAATCATCTTTTTTAATTACTAAAAATAAGAACATATGTTCAAGAAAGGGGAAAAGGGCATTTTTTTATCAATAATGTTCCCAAATTTATATTTGGGAACGTTTTTTATGGTAAAATAGAGAAAGTAGAGGTGATTTTATGCAAAAGAATCCACAACCTAAAATAATGAAAGACTTCTTAGTGTACTTAACAACAATCAAAGGAAAGTCCCAACGCACTCGAAAAGAATATGAATACGATCTCACTTTATTCTTTCGTTTTCATTTAGCTATGCAAAATGATATAGATATCGCGCAATTAAACGAAGTCGATATTGCTACTATTACAATAGAAGAAATCCGTGACATCACTTTGGAAGATCTCTATTTATTTATGGAGTATTGTGAAGTACAACGTAAAAATTCTGCTTCCGCAAGAGCCCGCAAAGTCGCTACCTTAAAATCATTTTTCAAATACATTAAAGGAAAACGACGCCTTATAGAAGAAAATCCAGCGGAGGAGTTGGAAACACCAAAGATTGGACGCAGAAAACCGATATACATGAATATGGATGAGGCGACCCAGTTTATTGAGGGTATTCAACTGCATCGCGCATCACCACGGAATTATTGCATGATGATGTTTTTCTTAAATCTTGGTATTCGCGTATCTGAACTGTGCCAACTGAATACTTCATCCTTACAAGGTCGTTATTTGACCGTAATTGGAAAAGGAAATAAAGAGCGTACGGTTTACTTAAATGATAGTTGCATGCAAGCGCTAAATAATTATGAACAGAGTGGGAAAACACCATACAAAGGGGAAGGTGAAGAGCCTCTTTTTGTTTCGCAAAAAGGAACACGTTTTACACGACAAACCGTCGCTAAAATTGTTAAGCAAATCAATAAACAATCGGGTCTACAAAAGGACAGACTTACACCACATAAATTGCGTCATACATCGGCGACAATGATGTATAAAGCTGGGGCAGATATTCGTAGCTTACAGCATATACTAGGACACTCCAGTGTCGCTACAACCCAAATCTATACCCATATTGAAGATGAGCAATTGCAACATGTTTTGGAGAATAATCCTTTTAATATTGTTGATTAATAACTAGCGTAAAAGCATACGAACAAGTAAGATGCATATATACAGAGTAGGGTCAAAACTGAAGGGGGAAAATATATGATTTCATCATATCTTGAACAATTAAGTACTACGAGAGAACAACTATTAAAGGAAATAGAAGTATTAAACGATGCACAATTTAATCAAAAACCTGATGCAAACAGTTGGAGCATTGCTCAAATATGTCATCATTTAGTGCTAGTAGAAACTTCAACAATGAAGGCCATTTCATGGGGGTTAGCCTCTCAAGAAAATACCAAACCTGAACCGATCAATGTTAAACTAATGAAAGATAGAACAAAGAAGCTCGCAGCACCAAAAATTGTGGAGCCGGCAGAGGAAGCATTTGCTGTCCAGCAAATGGTGACATTATTATATGAAACAAGAGCGAAACTAACGACATTTTTGCTTCAACTAGAAGAGCCATCCTTACTTGCTAAAAAAGCTGTGAATCACCCAGCCTTCGGACCATTGCCACTCAATCAATGGATTGAGCAAGTGTATTTGCATGAACAACGACACATTGAACAAATACATGAAATGAAAGGAATTGTCATTTAACTTGGACTAGGAGTTACGATGAAGAAAAGAAAACTAAAGCAGATTATGAAAAACAATTTGAAAGAACTAAGAAATTGTGCGTTTATAGAAATTATTTGGAATATCATTCTATGGATTCCGAGACAAATTTTTCGTTTACTAAAAAATATACTATAAAATTGTATCGAAACCCGAGTTCTGACGTTGATTACGCAGAAGTCGGGTTTTTTATTTTACAATTCGTTATGAATATTTACTTGACGAACAACATAATCTGTTATATATTAAATAAAAATAAAAACAACTGTTATAAAACAGTTTGTGCAGGAGGAATTGTATATGTCAAAGTATCGAGATGGTTATGAGTTTTATTGTGAAATGTGTGAACGTTATGGGCTAGAGCCAATTTCATTCCGTTATTACATTATCCAATTATCACAGCAACAACTTTCAGCTTATAATATGCAAGCAAAACAACTTGGAATTTAAAATAATCGCTACAAAGGATGTGGTTATAACGGACGCCAAAGTGAATAGTTTATGAAAAGCCCAGCCATACTAAATACATGGACTGGGCTTTGATTAATATGAAAGAAATTTCAGAAATATTATTGACTTGAGTTGATATCTGTTATATATTATTTATACAAATAAAAAACTGTTATAGTACAAAGAGAAGAGGAAAATGGATGGCACATTATAGAGAAGGTTATGAGTTATATTGTAAAAAATGCGAGCAGTTTAATTTAGAGCCTATTAATTTTTATTATTATATGAATAAGTTATCTCAGGAGCAATTAGCGTGCTACAATGAAGCAGCACACGAAAGGAAGTTATTGGCATGACGGACTATCGACAAGGCTATGAATTTTACAGACAGATTTGTGATCAACATGGATTAGAACCAATAAACTTTCACTACTATATATTAAACTTATCACAAGAACAACTAGATGCTTACAATGAACAAGCAAAAATTGTGGGAGGCCAAATTGAATATGAAGTGTCTTAACATGTAAAAATGCCTTGCTGCCAGCTGTGACAGTAAGGCATTTTTAATTTTTTATAAGAATCTATTTTATTGTTTTAAAGGTAAATAGTATAACGATAGTTTTAATAGTAGGACAAATGTAATTATTGAGATTGGTAAATTGTCGAATGAAGTGCGTTTAAAGTCATTCTTTTTTGTCTAATTTATTGAAATCTATAAAATTAGATAATTGTAGATTTTATATTTGGGTTGAATTAACTGCTTTTCTAAGACTATAATATAATTACATAAAAAAGGGCCAGCTACCACAACTTTATACCTCACTATTATGTAAAGAAAAAGTACTAAACCCTCTTATTTTAATGAACGGAGAATGAAAAATGATGAATATCACGCCTGGTAGTATTAATCAAGTTAACTACAGCCTGAAAGAATTACAAGATATTTTTTCAGCAATGAATAGTTCGATCATTGTTGCTATTACAGATCGGACCGGAAAAATAACATTTGTTAATGATCATTTTTGTAAAATCTCGAAATATAAGCGTGAAGAATTAATTGGACAAGATCACCGTTTACTAAACTCAGGTTTCCATCCTAAATCTTTTTTTAGAGAAATGTGGAAATCAATTGGTAAAGGAGATATGTGGAATGGTGAGGTGTGCAATCGCGCCAAAGATGGTAGCTTATACTGGGTGAAAACAACAATCATTCCTTTCCTCGATGATAATAACAAACCTTATCAATATATTGCCATTCGAGTAGATATTACTGCACAAAAGGATATTAAGAAAATTACCCATATTGCTTATCATGATGAATTAACAGGGTTACCAAACCGTCGTAAGTTAGAACAACGTTTAGAAAATGAATTCCATCAATCTCGACGTACAGGTGAGAAGTTTGCGTTATTTTTCATTGATGTGAATCGTTTTAAAAACATAAATGATGGACTTGGCCACATCATCGGTGATATGTTCCTTGTGGAAATGGCAAATCGTATTCGTAATGTAGACTACACATCTAACTCTTTCTATCGCCACAATAGTGATGAATTCGTTATGATATTAAATGATGTTTCACGAATTGAAGAAATGGCAAAAGAAATAATTGGGGTTTTCGATGATAGCTTCATCGTAGACGCTTACGAATTTTATGCAAGTATAAGCATTGGTATTAGTGTTTTTCCGGATCATGCCAATACAATAGAAGATTTATTAAAAAATGCTGATATAGCGATGTATGCTGCAAAATCAACTCGAGGCAATCAATATCGACTTTATAGACATAATATGGATGAGGCAAATGATAAGTGGTTACTACTTGAAACCAAACTACACCAAGCATTAAAAAAAGATATACTAGAACTACATTACCAGCCAAAAATTGATTTAAAAACAGATCGAGTTGTTGGGATGGAAGCTTTACTGCGTTGGTACGATCCTGAATTAGGACAAATGCCACCAGATCGTTTTATTCCGTTTGCTGAAGAATGTGGACTTATCAATGATATTGGTGTTTGGGTATTACATAAAGCTTGTGCACAAGTATGTGCATGGAACAAAACATTTCATTCAAATTTAAGCGTTGCTGTCAATATATCACCCATTCATATTAGCACACCTGGTTTTGTTGAAATGGTACGTGATGTCATTGCAGCTACAAAAATCGATCCGCATTTATTAGAAATCGAAATTACAGAGATGAGTATGCTAGACTATACGGAAGATTTAATTAATACTATTGAACAGTTAAGAGCATTAGGGATTACTATTGCGTTAGACGATTTCGGAACAGGCTATTCATCCTTAAATTATTTAAAAAAATTCCCAGTAGATGTGTTAAAAATCGATCGCGCGTTTGTTCGTGATATTTTACCAGAGAAAACAGGGATTGCAATGATTTCCGCAATGATTTCCTTGGCTCATGCTTTAAATCTCCAAGTAGTAGCAGAAGGTGTCGAAGAAGAGGCTGAATTAAATGTACTGCGAGAGCATGGCTGTGATTTCGTACAAGGCTATTACTTTAGCAAACCACTATCAGTGAAAGATTTTACCACAACCATCTTAAATCAATCGCCAACAAGTAAATCTAACTCCTAAATGGGGCTAGATTTATTTTCTTAAATATAGTTTACATAATAATATTATTTTATGAATTGTGGCTACAAGAAATTCATGGTATAATTTGGTTCTAACAAGTTGCATTCAGGAAAATTGCTTAAACACTTAATCAATTCGCCTTTGCTCTTGCTAAAAGAACGATAGGCGTGCAAACAGCAAGCTGTTATCAGCGAAGATTGCTTGCATTAAATCTAAACAATAATGAAATGGGAGTAGCTGCCAATAATATATACCTATTTTTAAATTTTTGTCTAATAAAGATGTCAAAAATGATAATAGGAGAATCATGATGATTGAATTAAAAACAGCAAGATTAAGAATACTACCGCTAAGTGCAGATAATCTAAAACTACTTATTGAGAATCCAAAGAAGTTAGACCTACAATTTTCTTTCATTGAATCAAGTAGTTCTCTAAGTATGGAACTTCAACAAGCTATGGAAATTCGACTTTCTAAGTTACTACGTGATAAGGATAATTATATTTGGTATACCAATTGGTTCATCGTCTCGCATAGTCAAAATTGTAGTGTTGGAGGGATTATGGTAAAAGGACTTCCAAACAACAATGGAGAAGTCATAATTGGGTATTACACTTTACCTGAATATCAAGGAAACGGCTATATGACAGAAGCACTTGAAACAATGAAAAATTGGTTGTTAAATCAACCCAATGTGAAGTGTGTTATTGCGGATACGGAAAAAGACAATATCGCATCCCATAGAGTACTAGAAAAGTCCGGTGCGAAACTGTATAAAGAAACAGCTGCATTATATTATTGGAAATTTACCCAAAAATAGTGACTTAAAAAAGAGCCTTCATATCAAAAAATGAAGACTCTTTTTGCTATAGCAAAATATGAAATGAATTATAAAAATAATAATGAGGTGAGCTAATGGGCAAATTTTTTGTACCGTCAAAAGGCATACTGTCGTGGAAAGAATACCTTGCAGATCCTCTAAAGCAATGGAAAAAAGGATGCTCTGCTTTTGAATTAGCTGTTAGTTGGGAAAATGCGAATAATTTGCCATACACCGTGGACAATGTATTTAAAAATAGTAACATTACTTTATTTCACAATATTGAAGTATTATTTGGGTTTCCTGAATACAAGGTAGCTTTACCTGGAGGAAATGCAAGTTCACAAACGGACCTTTATATACTCGCAAAAGCGCATAATGAACTTATCCCGATGATGATAGAAGGGAAGGTAGCAGAACCTTTTGGAAAAACTGTTGATAGCTGGTTAGGAGATAACCCAAGTGAAGGAAAAAGGAAAAGATTAGCTTATCTACTCCAATTATTTGCTTTAGAAGAAGCGTCGGTAAAAAAGATAAGGTATCAGTTATTACATCGAGCAGCATCCGCTTTAATAGAAGCAAACCGAGTAAATGCTCATAATGCCCTAATACTAGTCCATTCTTTTAGCAAGACTGCCGCATGGTTTGAAGATTTCGTAGCATTTGTTGAGCTGTTTCATATATCCCCGAAGCAAAATACGATTGTTGGTCCAATACAGTTTAATCACGTAAATTTGTATTTTAGTTGGATAACAGATGTAAAAAGTATTTAAGTGGGCGCTTTTGCGGACATATCATTAGCCGCAACCCTCCGCTCCTATCAACTCGAAAGAGCATCGGATTTTTCGAGCCATTTTGCCTACACCAGAAGACCTCTTTATTTTCAAAGAGGTCTTTTCGTTTTTAATAGATACATAGTTACTGTAACACTATCTAAAATATAAATATAGAATATTCTGTTAATAGGTGTTAAAATGACCATTATACACATATAGTACAAGTTATAAGTCATCTGGGTTCGCATTTTTTCAAGGAGGTATTCATGATAAATAAAAATGATTACGACAATGTTGCCTTTAACCAATTGGAAATGCTACGAAATGAGATTAATCGGACTACAATGAATCGAAAGTTGGTCAATAAAATTGATAACTATTATGTACTTTGTATCTACGAACAACAAAAAATAGCGAGTAATGATCAAGCGACGAAAGAGATTACGTTGACAAAAAATGTGATGTCCAACTCGTTTGTTATTTGGGATCGTACCTATAAAGAGAGTGAACAGCTATTTATGAACTTACGAATTTCTTCTAGAAATCGTGTTATCACTGAAATTGCCAAAAACATCGTTTCGTTTTTACTGCAAAAATATGAGGACCAGCTAAATGAAACGCAGAAGCGGACGTCGATGCATAATAACGGACTTCATTACGAGAGATATATTCATCGAATGGAGCAAATGATTAAGGCGAACACATTTCTAGGTGAAGATAATGCGTGGGAAGAGTTTTGCTCATGGTTTCAAGTCTACTTAACAGAGTGGGTACTGGAAGAACTAGAAAGTACGTTAGGCTCTGAAAAGGTGCATCAGTTGAGCAGTCAGGAATTAAATAACTTATTCTATCAGCAAATAACGAAAAATCTAGCATCTAATGCATCGTTTATTTCAAAATATACAAATATCGTCAATCATTATATGGCGCAATGGTTTCATACTATTATTGCATTAATGAAGCTCACGGATTTAAACGCTCAAGAAATTGCTTCCATGCTTCAAATCGCAAACTCGAGTAACGAGGATACATTACCACATAGTAAAAATTTAATTTTTTCATTAGGGGTAGAACAGCACCTCCATGTCATGAATAATGCACCGTATCAGTATGTCCGAGAAGCATTATATAAAAATAGTTTTCAATCCATCTACACTACACCTTGGCCGACTACACCATTAGTCAAAGGACATGTAGAAGGCTTAATCCAATTACGCCCGTTTCAATATAATGACGGCCCTATCGACACACATACAATGATTGAACAAGCCCAAAATCTAGCACAAAGCTTAACGGATTTAGACGTTGATATGTTTGATGCCTTATGTAGTATCTTTCTATCTAAAGCAAGGTATGTTGAAGATATTATTGAAATCCACTTTAATGATTTATTGAGGATTCGTGGTTTAAAGCCGAAATTAGGAGGCGAAGGGCGAAGAGGTGGGTATGAGCAACAACAAAAAGACAAAGTTTTGCAATCGCTTACAAAAATTCAGAGCTTATGGCTCGAATTAAATAAAGCAACGATTTATGAAAAAGGCAAGCCTGTTCAAACACAACTACAAGGACGAACATTTCTTTTTGTCGATGAAAACCGAAATGAATATAATATTGCTCATATAGACAATCAAAAAACATTTACGGTCACAGTCGATAAAATTTTTACAAAGTATCTTTATGGCTCTGGAAGACAAATTGCCTTGTTACCGATTCAAACGTTGCATTATAACCCCTATAGTCAAAAATGGGAAAAAAGATTGGCACGCTATTTAAGTTGGCGTTGGCGAACGCAAGCAAGAAAGGGCGATTTCTTACAGCCAAATAAAATCCGAACGTTGCTAGAAGCAATTGGAGAAAATATCAATGAACGTACACCTTCTCGCACGAGAGATCGCTTAGAAAAAGCGCTAGACCAATTACTCGAAGATGGCGTTCTTGCTGCATGGCATTATCATAAATGGGATGAATCCATCGCCAATCATAAGGGATGGGTTCGCTTATGGTTAGATGCTACGATTCTTGTTGAACCACCTGAACTTATAAAAGAACAATACCGGTCCATTGAAAAGACAAAAAATACAACACATTCTATAAGTTATATCCAAGATAGCGTACAACATAAAGACAAGGGGGCTACTATTGGCAATCAATTGCGAGCCATACGCAAACAATTTAATCTATCGCTTTTACAAGTTTCTGAAGAACTTGAAATTTCACCTTCATATATAAGTAATATCGAGCGAGGCATCAAAACCCCTTCTGTCAAAATTCAAAACAACATAAAGCGATGGCTTCAAAAATTTCATTAAAAGAATATTGTATTAGCATAAAGCGACCTATCTATCGTTTGAATACGGTATATAGGTCGCTTTTTTTATTCCCACCTATATCCGCTTCTAATCTTCATTTATAGTTAGCTCCTATTGCCATTTTTACCGTTATCCTACCCTTAAGTCGAGGTCATCGTGTGTAGAAGTCGTGGTTAATGTGTGCATCAAAGAAAATAAAAATATTTTAGCCCTTGTCTTGCCTACGCTATTTACTTATTTTTCTTTTTTTCACTCCCTAATAATTAAATTATTTTACAGCTTCTTTTTTTCATTGTCTTTAAAACGTGTTCGATACAATGGACAACATAATCAAGTGATTTTCTATTATTCGAAACCGAGGTGAAATAATGAAGAAAGAATTAAAGGCTTATGAAACGTTAGAACCTTTGTTTAATCCAAAGTCTGTGGCAGTACTAGGCGCCTCTACCAATCCATATAAAATTGGCTATATTCAATTGAAGGCGCTAATCGATGGTGGATTTAAAGGAGACATTTATCCAATTAATCCAAAAGCTAGCGAAATAGAAGGTCTGCCATGCTACCCTTCGATCACAGCTGTACCCGATGAAGTAGATTTAGCTATATTTTGTGTAGGGGCAGAGCAAATTCAGGATAATCTCCAAGTATGTGCCAAAAAGAAGGTGAAAGCTGCCATTATTTTCGCATCTGGTTTCGCTGAAATTGGTGAAGAAGGTGTCATGTTACAACAAGATTTAGCGACCATTGCGAAAGAACATGGCATTCGTATTATTGGCCCGAACTGTGTAGGGCTAGTGAACACAACGAATGGTATGATTGGCACATTTTCACCAGCGATTTTGGCAGTGCCATTACATGAAGAAAAAGCAGTAGGCTACGTTTCGCAAAGTGGAGCATTTGGCGTTTTAACATATATGGCCGCTGCACAAAAAGGGTTAAGCTTTAATTATTTTGCAAGTGTCGGCAACGAAATGGAAACAGAATTTTCGGATGTAGTGGAATATATGATTCATGATCCTAAAACAAAAGTGATTACAGGCTACCTAGAAGGGGCCAAAGATATTAAGAAGCTTCGACGTTTAGCAAAAGAAGCGCTGAATCGCAAAAAGCCAATCGCGTTAATGAAAACGGGCAGAAGTACAGCTGGCAGTAGAGCAGCCGCTTCACATACAGGCTCTTTAGCTGGTTCAGATTTAATTTATGATGCATTTTTTAGACAAAGTGGCATTGTCAGAGTCGATGACTATGAAGATATTATTACTTTTTCAAAATTATTTTTATCCAATCGACTACCACAAGGAAAAAATACGGTGTTAATTACTAGTTCTGGTGGACGGGGCATTAACGAAGCAGATCGCTGTGAAGGTTTAGGATTAAACATTATACCACTAAGTGAAAAGACGAAGACAGAGATTAAAAAGCACATTCCTTCTTTCGGAAGTGCCAGCAATCCAATCGACTTAACGGCAGCCGCTTCAGTAACCAATCCCGAGCTGTATATAGCGCCATTACGAGCACTCATTGCTGATCCAGAAGTGCATAATATTATTTTAACGGAATTTCCATTGTACTGGGAGGCGGATAATCCATACCTTCAGGAGTTTATTGAGCTATGTAAAAACTCGGATAAATTCGTTTTTATTACAACATTCCCATTGGACGGTATGTCTGTTCCTAAAGGGAAAGAGACACTTGAGAAAAATGGCATTCCCGTTATACCAGGTGATTTAAATCCAATTAAAGGTTTAGCGAAGCTTGTGGAATATAGCGAAAGTTATCGAAAGCATCAGCAAAAAACGCACCAACAAGAGGACACGACAATCAAACGGATAGACATTTCACATATTCGTGGAACAACACTAAGCGAAGCACAAGCTACGGACATACTCGATATCTATGGCATTCCCACAACGAAACGTACGGTGGCTACTACAGCAGAGGAAGCGGTTCAATTTGCCAATGCTATTGGATATCCTGTTGTCTTAAAAGTCGATTCAGCAGATATCCCTCATAAAACTGAGGCCGATGCTATTCGTCTTAATGTGCAATCAGCGAACGAAGTAATGAAAGCGTTTACTGAAATTTATCACAATGCGAAAACCTATAAAGCCGATGCGCAAATCAATGGTATTGCCGTACAAGAAATGCTACCAGAAGGAACAGAGGTGATTATTGGCGCGACAAAAGATCCGAATTTCGGTCCTGTCGTTATGTTTGGATTAGGCGGTATTTTTGTTGAAGTCTTTAAAGATATTTCATTTAGGGTCGCACCACTAACGAGAGCTGATGCCGTTGAAATGATAGAAGAAGTAAAAGGGAAAGCGCTTTTAAAAGGAGCACGTGGCAAAGCACAGAGTGATATCGAAGCCATTATTGATGTCTTACTCAAGGTATCGCAGCTTGTTACGGAAAATGAAGCGGTGATAGAAGAATTAGACATCAATCCTTTAATTGTTTACGAAGACGGTGTAAAGGCGGCAGACGCGATGATTGTCATCAATAAAGATGTAATAGAAAAGTCAGTAGTCGGGAGGTAAATAGATGGAACTAGATCAACGTTTAATTGGCTTAACAGGACCCCACTATGTTTTTGAAGTAGAGAAAAGGCATATTCGACAGTTTGCACAAGCAATCGGCGATCCAAATCCATTATATGTGGATGAAGCCTTTGCTAAATCAACCAGTTACGGTGGTATTATTGCCCCGCCGAGCTTTCCAGTTGCGATAGGTGCTGACAGTGGACAAGGCATTAACTTGCCATTGGATTACAGTCGCATGCTACATGGTGAACAAGAGTTTATTTATCAACGTCCAATTCGCTCTGGGGATCGTTTGCATTGTCAGATGAAGGTAACAAATGTCTATGAGAAAGAAGGCAAAAATGGAACAATGCAGTTTTTAGTAATGGATACAGAAATGAAAGATGAAAACGGGGAGCTTGTCGTAATTAGTCGCACCAATATCATTTATCGCGCATTAGCCAGTGCTAAAGCGTAACGATACTGTTGAACGAAGATTTACGCTCTTCGTTCAGCTTTCACTCGATAACTAAGGGGGAAAAATCATGCTTCAATTGAAAGAATTACAACAAGGGCAAAAGCTGGCACCACTGGTGAAGCCTGCTGTTACGAAAGTTCAGCTTGTCAAGTATGCGGGTGCATCAGGGGATTTTAATCCTTTACATACGGATGATGCATTTGCTCAAAGTATTGGAATGCCTGGCGTAATTGCACATGGAATGCTTGTCATGGGCTTTCTAGGTCAATACGTTATGGAACTTGCTGGTACATCTGCTACGCTTACGAATTTTAAAATGCGTTTTGGTGCGATGACGAGACCTGGTGATGAAATTACCTGCTTGGCTATCGTCAAAAAAATTTACCAAGAACAAGCAAAACAATTCGTTGATTTGGATTTGTATGCGGAGAAAGCACCAGGGAAAATTGTAGGGTTTGGTGAAGCGACATTACAACTGATTGAACTATAGGAAACAAGGAGGTTAGCAATATGGCTACTATTAAAGATCGCTATGCCATTGTGGGGGTAGGCGAAAGTGAACGTTCAAAAAATTCGGGTACAACACCTTTACATTTAGCATTAGATGCTGCCCGAACTGCATTAAAAGATGCAGGTTTAGAAGCGCGAGAAATTGATGGTTTTATGAGCTACTCGGAAAATGATTCTTGTACATCACATCAACTAGCAACCTATTTAGGAGTACGACCAAAATATGTAAAAGATATTATGGGCGGCGGCAGTAGTACAGAGATGTTAATTGCGGATGCCATTGGCTTAATCGAAACAGGTCAGGTCAATACCGTACTTATTTACCGTTCAATGAATGGCCGTTCTGGCGTTCGAATGGGCGGAGGTGGCTGGGATGTCAATATGCTACAAGGTGCGATGGATGGCGGAAGCTTTTTTATTCCGTATGGAGCTGGTGGACCAGGGCAATGGTTCGGTTTATTTGCAACGCGTCATATGCAACAAACTGGACTGACACATGAGCATTTAGGACATGTTTGTGTCAGTTTTTATGAGCACGCACAACGGAATCCGAAAGCCTTTTTCTATGGTAAACCACTTACGATGGAAGAGTATTTAAAGACACCACCTTTAAGCTACCCATTCTCTAAGCATGATTTTTGCCTAGAATCAGATGAAGCCAATGCGATTATCGTCACATCCGCTGAAAAAGCAAAGGATTGCAAGTCAAAGCCTGTCTATATTATGGGCATTGAAGCGAGACGCACGGTATCACATGCGCATTATTGGACGAATTTAGATGAAGTGGCATCTGACTTTGTAGCTCCTTCTCTTTATAAAAAAGCGGGGGTGACACCACAAGATATTCAGGTCGCTTCAATTTATGATTGCTTTAGTTGGGTTGTATTACGGCAGTTAGAAGCATATGGCTTTGCAGCACGTGGCGAAGTAGGTGATTTCGTTGCGAGTGGCAACCTAAAAATGGGAGGAAAGCTACCAACGAATACAGCAGGTGGCATGCTTTCAGAAGGCTATACACATGGTATGAACAATGTGCTGGAAATTGTTCGTCAAATTCGTCATGACTATCAAGGAACAGATCGACAGGTGAAAAATTGTGAAATCGGTATTTGTACGGGTTGGTCTGGCCCTGATATTGCAGGTGCAATGATTTTAAGAAATTAGGAGGGAAAGTCATGTATCAAAAACCAATTCCACTGAAAACACAAGATAATCAACCATATTGGGATGCGGCGGATCGCCATGAGTTAATGCTACAAAAATGTCAAACATGCCATGCCTATAACCACCCGCCAGGTCCGGCTTGTGCAAAATGCGGGTCCACAGAACTGAACTGGGAAAGTCAAGGTTGTCATATTACAGGAACTATTTATTCCTATGTGGTGTCCTATAGACCTTTCTTACCGGGCTTTCAAGACGAGTTGCCGACGATTATTGTGGTCGTACAGTTAGACCATTTACAAGAGGTAAAGATTATCGGCAATATGCTGGACTGTCCACCAGAGGAAATAAAAATCGGCATGCCTGTGAAAATGATATGGCAAGATATTACGGAAGATCGTGCGCTTCCTCAATGGATACAGGCTTAAGTAAATCTTAAATATTCATAGAAAGGGATGATTCGATGGATTTTTCATTTACGGAAAAGGAAGAACAATTTCGCCAAGAGTTAAGAACGTGGTTGGAAGCGAACTTACCTGATGGATGGTTGCAAGGAGACGTGCAACTTGATAAAGAATCGAAAGCATACGAGTTATTTTTACGAGATTGGCAAAAGAAACTATATGCAGGTGGTTGGGCAGCGATTGCATGGCCTAAACAATACGGTGGCCGCAATGCAACGTTGATGGAAGAAATTATTTATCAACAAGAAATGGTACGGGTGAAAGCGCCACCGTTAATTAATTATGTGGGACTCCATATGGTTGCACCGACTTTAATGCAAATCGGTTCACAAGCACAAAAAGATAAATACATTGAAAAGATTATTACGGGGGAAGAAGTTTGGTGCCAAGGTTATTCAGAGCCAAATGCAGGTTCAGATGTAGCCGCTATTCAAACGACTGCAGTAAAAGATGGGGATCGTTGGATTATTAATGGACAAAAGGTATGGACGAGTTTCGGTCATGTGGCAGATCGTTGCTTTTTAATTACAAGAACGAGCCGATTGGAGAAAAAACATAAAGGCATTACGGTGTTTTTGTTAGATATGCATCAGCCAGGAGTGGAAACGCGACCAATTGTTTCAATGGATGGTCAAAAAGATTTTAATGAAGTGTATTTAAATGATGCTGTCGCTTACGATGCCGAAATTATCGGTCAAGTAGATGAAGGCTGGAACGTTATCATTGCACTCTTGATGCATGAAAGAACGGGAATTGGTGGTCAAGTATTTACGTTAGAACAACAATTTCATGATTTAGTTACATTAGCGAAGGACGTAAGTGATGATAATGAACCACTGATCAAAAATCCATTTATTCGAAAAACAATGGTGGATCTGTATACTCGTTCTCGGGGTTCACTGTTAAATTATTATCGTAATTTAACGAAGCAATTAAAAAATGGTCATCCTGGTGCAGAAAGCTCGATGGATAAGCTGCTTGTAAGTGAATTGACGAAAGAACTGTTTACTCAAGCCATTTCGATGCAAGGTCACCATGGCATCTTATGGAAAGAACATGCATTGATTGATCGCTCCTATTGGCAGGACAATTATTTATACTCTTTTGGTCAGACGATTGGTGGGGGCACAAGTGAAATACAAAAGAATACCATTGCTGAGAGAATACTAGGTTTACCAAAGGATATGGGTCGATAAAATAGCGGGGGTGGCTGATATGGATTTTTCGTTAAATCAAGAACAAGAAATGTTTCGAAGTTATGTACGCAAATATTTAGATGATGTCGGTCAAACAAAAGTGGCACGTGAGTTTACAGAAGGCAACACTAGCTCATTTCAGAAGCTGTATGCTGGCTTAGCTGAGCTTGGCTGTTCGAGTGTCAATGTATCTGAAGCGCATGGCGGTATGGGGCTAGGTCAGTTAGATTTAGTGCCTATTCTAGAAGAGATGGGTCGCGCATTGCTACCAGGGTTATTTTTAGAAACGAACGCTTTAGTTGTACCATTATTGGAGCAATTCGGTACAGCGCAGCAAAAAGCGAAATATTTATCAGCGATCGCGAGTGGCAACCATACATTTACGGTGGCATGGTTGGAGCCTGGCGGTAACTACAAGCCTTCTAATGTGCAAGTACATGGCACATTAGAAGGAGACGTTCTTACGTTGAATGGGGTGAAAGCGTTAGTGCCTGATGTAGAGCTAGCAAATAGCTTACTTGTTGTCGTGCGAACGGCAGAAGGGCAAGACAAGCAAGGAATATCACTTGTAATCGTTGATTGTGATGCAGCGTCTATGCAAGTGCAAGGTCAAAAAAATATGGATGAAACACGTTTGCTTGCAGAAGTGACGTTTCATAATGTGCAAGTATCAAGTCAGCAAATTGTGGGCATTGTTCATCAAGGGTGGGACGCGTTGCAAGAAGCTTTATTATCGTTTAATGCAGCGCTTTGCTCTTCAATTGTTGGCAGTGTAGAAAAAATTGTAGAAACGGCAGTTGAATATGCCACGATTCGTGAGCAGTTTAATCAACCAATCGGCAGATTTCAAGCGATTAAACATCGTTTAGTCGATATGAAAATGGATTTAGAAACAGCTCGTTCATTAGCTTATTATGCAAACTGGGCGATTGAAAGTGATGCGGAAGATAAAGTTGAAGCGGTTTCAAGTGCTCGCTTATTTGCAACGGAAGCATTTATAAAAGTTGCATCTCAAAGCATTCAAATTCATGGTGGCATCGGCTTTACAGAAGAAATTGATTGTCATCTTTATGTGAAAAGAGCGCGTTTCTATGAAAATTATCTTGGCACTACACAGCAATATTATGAGCAGACAGCAGTGGCATTAGGTTGGTAGCATCTAACCGATTTTCTTGCGTCTTAACCGTTGGCAACGGCATCGTTTTCCTAATAGAAAGTAAGTCATCTTGTATTTGAAAGGGTGGGAAAAACATTGAAAACAATGCATACTTTGAAAGACTATCAAAATGTCATTAATGGGAAAGTCATTCCATCATCTTCAGGTCATAAAATGGATAGCTATAATCCAGCAACAGGCAAGGTTTGGGCAACCATTCCTTGTAGCACGGTTGAAGATGTAGACGCGACAGTGCATGCCGCACGAACAGCTCTGCCCGATTGGTCAGCTCTTCCTGCTAGTGAAAGAGCGGGTTATTTACGACGTATTGGTGATGCCATAGCCCAATATGGAGATGAATTGGCTGAACTAGAAACAATAGATAATGGCTGGGTAATACGGGAAACGAAGTACGGACTTATTCCGGTACTTGCAAATATGTGGTATGATGCGGCCGCGGCTGCTATCCATGTAGGGAGTAAAGGTGAAACCGTGCAACTTGGGCCGAATACAATAGGGTTTACAACACGGGAACCTTTTGGCGTTGTCGTGGGCATTATTCCTTGGAATTCAGCTTTATGGACATTTACAGTGAAAGCAGCGGCTGCCCTTGCAGGTGGAAACACGGTTATTATTAAACCATCAGAGTTGGCAGCAGCAGCCCCGCTTCGCTACGGTGAAATTCTTCAAAGTATCTTACCACCAGGCGTCTTAAATGTTATTTCGGGTACAGGTGCGGAAGTAGGCGATGCGCTTGTAAAACATCCAAACGTGAACAAAGTGAGTTTAACAGGATCAGGAAGAACGGCGCAGGCAATTGCGCAGTCCACTGCACAAAACCCTAAGTCGATGGTATTAGAATTGGGTGGGAAGTCACCTAATATTGTTTTCGAGGATGCAGATTTAGCGAAAGCTGCCAATGGTGTCACGGTCAATGGGATTTTTACTGGTAATGCAGGGCAACTGTGCGTTGGCGGTTCTCGTATTTTAATTCAACGTTCTGTTTTAAATCAAATGATTGCTTTGATGAAAGAGGAAATTGCTACGCATATTCAGTTGGGCGATACTTTAAACATCCAAACACCTATGGGACCCGTTGCCAATGAGATGCAATATAAAAAAGTTTGTTCGTATATTGAGCTTGGGCAACAAGAAGGCGGAGAAATCCTGATTGGTGGACGCTTCGGCGGTGCTAACTTATTACCAGGTCAAGATACATTGGCTGAAGGCTATTGGATTGAACCGACCTTAATCAAAGTAGAAGGTAATAATTTACAAGTATGCCAAGAAGAAATTTTCGGACCCGTTGCCGTGGTAATCCCATTTGATACGGAAGAAGAAGCACTGGCGATTGCAAATGATACAGAATACGGATTAGGAGCTGGTATTTGGACATCCGATTTAAATCGTGCACATCGCATGATTCGCGCAATCGAATCAGGCAATGTTTGGGTCAATACGTATCGAATCGTTGGCACAGAATTACCATTTGGCGGTCAAAAAGCGAGCGGTTTTGGGACAGACTCTGTACGCGAATTTACACGTGAAAAAACGTGCTATATCCAAATTGGCTAGTAGGAAGCCAACACAAAAATAGACAAGAAAATATAATCTGTAGAACAAGAAAAATGAAATGGGGACGAGTATGCCACAACGGAATAATGGGCTATTTTATGGCTGGTATATTGTTTTAACGAGCTTCTTGATTATGTTTTCGGCATTTTCGATTGTCAATTCTCTTCACAGTTTATTTCTTGTGCCGGTAACAACAGAATTAGGCTTAACGAGGACAACGTTTTCGATTGTTCTATCAGTAGGAGGTCTAGGTGTCGCCATCGCTTCTCCCTTTATGGGCAAGCTACTTGCAAATGGCAATATGAAGTTAATCATGTCTGTCTGCGTAATTCTTGCAGGGTGCGGCTTTATGTTATATTCTCTCGCACAATCGGCCGTTTATTTTGCCGTCATTGCCTTTTGTATCGGGATATGTGTTGCTGGATTTTCGAATATTCCTATTTCCATCATGCTAACGAATTGGTTTTATGAGAAAAAAGGGCTAGCTATGGGATTAGCATTTGCAGGTTCAGGCATTGGAACAGCTGCACTTAGCCCGATTTTAACTATGCTCATTTCAAATTATGGCTGGAGAACAACTTATATTATTGCTGGGTTGCTAATTATAGTAATCTCACTGCCATTAATCTTATTTTTCACAAAGAAAGGTCCTGCTGAAAAAGGGACGATTGCGCTTGGGGCCAATCGTGTCGAAATCGCACAGGCAAATACGGAACAATCCGGTGTCACGTTAGCACAGGCAAAGAGATCGGGCATATTTTGGTTATTTATTTTCGGCGTTATCTGCTTTGCACTTGTTGCAGGTGGCGTACAAATGCATATACCCGCTTATTTAATAGATATTGGCCATCCAGCGCTATTTGCAGGAACAATTTTCGGGCTTTTATCTTTATCCAATACCGTTGGCAAGCTTATTCTTGGTGCTATTTTTGATAAGTTTAGAACAACCGGAGGCATTCTTTTTGTAGGCAGTTGTATGACGATCGCGATGGTGTCACTGCTGCTGGCAAACGCGAAGAGTTTTGCGTTCGTATTTGCTATCGCTTACGGTTTCAGTATTGTTATTGCGACAATTGGTCCTCCATTTATGACAGATGATTTATTCGGCAAAAAAGAGTTTGGAGCTATTTTCGGTGTTGTCCAAATATTCTTCGTAGCAACGAGTTCACTTGGTGTTATCGTTTCCGGTCTTATCTATGATCTTACACAAAGTTACAAAGTAGCATGGTTCATATTTTTAGGTTTATTTATACTAAGTATGTTTTGTATCTTAATAGCAAATGGTATGAAAAAGAAAAAGCACTTAACTGTTGAAGAAATGGCTATAGAAGAAAGTATGGAAGGTATTTGATTACGGTTAACTTTAATGAAGAGAGATTTCTCCATTTAAAATAAGTAGTCAATTTACTTAATTTGTTCCAAGGGGGGACTCTCTTTTTATTGTGCATGTATTTCTTACAGAGGAGCAACTTTGAGCTTTCTAAAAAATAAATATCGAACTATTTTTATACAAACATTTATTAAAGTTCGTCTTTCAAACTAAAAAATGCGCTTTGTTCAGCGGCTGGACAGATGGGGTGTGCACTAAAATACGAACATTTAAAAGAATTGCCTCATTTAGGTATGTAGAAAAGACAGAAAATTGTAGCCTACTCGTAATAGACTTCGGTAGAAAAAATTGCTGGAATTAATGCAAGAAGCGGTGGTAGCCGAGTAATAACAAGTTCGGGAATAGGAAAACCGGCAAAAAAAGATTGCCGGCAAGAGATGATGATTATTTTGAATTGTTTTCGTTTGCAAAACGACCAGAAGCAAATTTTTTATTTGCTTCTGCTTGTTGGATTTGTTGTTTAATTTGATTTATGTCCATTTCATTTCCAAATTCTACATCCATTGCATTCGCTGAACCAGAAGCTTGTAATTTGTTCGCTTCTGCTTGTTGAATTTGCTGCTTTACTTGATTAACATCAGTTTTATTTTGATTGTTCATTAAAAATCACCTCCTGACATTAGTTTGTACAGAAGGTGATAATCTATCCTTTATTTTTTAGTTACTTACATTTTGGTGAGTATTTGTTTTTTTGGCTCTTATAATTAAAAACGAAGGTCGCCGAAATTCTCTGTTTAAATTTTGTAAATTACTTACTGCATCTTTAGTTGGTATTGGCTCCACCATTTTTTCGATTTGTAAGCCATGTTCAATAAGTGTATTTACAATAGTTGATAGTGTACGGTGATATTTCACAACATTGTCAACTAACCAATTTTGCGTACGTAAGCCTTCCAATTGATAATTATCTATTGCAAAATAGAGTAAGTTTCCTTCTGCAGTGGTTATCCAATTGTCTTTTTCCATATTAGCACTTACAATCGGATGCTCTATTGAAAATAACAACACTCCACCTTCACATAACGTGGTACTAATCTTTTTTATAAGTAACTGAAAGTCTGCAATATAGTGAAAAGCTAAAGAACTTCCTATAAAATCAATGGTTTCCGCAGGCACTGTCATCTCTTCAAATGCAACCTGTTCAAAAAATAGATTGTCATGAACATGATGCTTTTTTGCATGCGCAATCATGTTGGAAGAAATATCAATTCCTGTAACGTATTTTGCACCGAGCTCAAGACAATAAGCTGCAAAATCTCCTACACCACATCCGATATCTAATACGATTTTATTTTTAAGTGGCGGTAGTAATGCCAAAAAATTGGGTTGTTCCAATAAATTGTTATAATTATGCTCTCGTGCTCGTATTTCTTGATATTTTCTAAAGAACGTTTTGTTATCATATATATTCTGTTTCATTTTACCCTTCTATTCATCACAACGTTATGAAGTATTTGCGCAACCTCATTATCACACGCACTATCTAAAATAAATAGACTTATATTTCATTTTTTGTTAGGATGTAGATAGAGGCATGTCTTCTTTACTAAATCTATAAAAACATATGGAAAGGCAGAAATCCACATCGATTTCTGCCTTTTATTATTCCCTTATCCAATGGATAGTTGTTGCAATGACCTTCTATATTCGTCAAATTGGATTGTTTAATCACTATAAATTTGGACGTTTTTATTCCATCCAAACGTTGATAAGATTACATAATACTACAAGTAGGAGGGATATCAATGGTTGAGGTACGTTACAAAGTAAGAGAAGTATTAGATCAAAACAAAATTGATATATTTTTGAAGCAAGCTCGAATTGGGTATCTGGGAATGGCTGACGGTCATTTGCCTTATGTTGTTCCACTTAATTTTGTTTGGACAAATGGGCTGCTGTATTTCCACGGAGCTACTGGCGGAAGACGCAATCAAGTTATGGATGAAAATCAGGAAGTCTGCTTTACAGTATGTGAAGAATATGGAACGATTACTGATCCAGTGCCCGCAAAGACGGACACTGCGTATATGAGTGTTATCGTTTTTGGGAAGGCTCAACACATCACAGATTTGGATGAAGCTACACATATGTTGCAAGAGATGCTAAATAAATATGTGCCTGGTTATTATAATCGTCCTTTATCTGAGCAACATGTGGACAAATATCGATCAGCCGTTTTCGGTGGTCCAGTTCAAGTTTATCGGATTGATCCACAACAAATGACCGCGAAAGAAAATCCAATTGAAGTAGGGAAAATGTTTAAAAGTTAAAAACATGTTTCGTACACTATATTAAATAATCCATTTAAACGCCACTTCCTATATCCCATAGGTAAGTGGTCTTTTTGATTTAACGAAAACGAGCCGTGCTATTCATGAAATACAATCATAAGAAGTAGTGAATGATCAACATTTATGGACTGGTGAAAATGGTGTTTTTGGATGTTTTATTACAGTCCGTTATTCGTTATGCTAAGAGCGTTCATTTTAATAAAACTAACAAAAGGGGGCAGAGCAATGAAGTATCTAACTGAACAATTACCTCTATTTGAAACATTACATATAAAAGACCTAATGACGGCATTGGAAAGTCTGATACACAAATAATAGCAAATCCCCGATGTATGGAATGGACATTCTGACAGGTAAGAATCACTGGAGTTTTCAAATTTGGTTTTAAAGAATGAACGCTATTTTTATGAGTAGAGAGAAAGTGTTTGACCACTATTGGAATGAAAGGTAGGGAAAGTGTATGAATACAACATCCGTTTCACTGCGTTTGCGTGATTTGCTATCACCCACCATAGCTGCTTTTATATCTGTGTTAGTAAACTATGGAGGTACTTTTATCTTGGTGTTTCAGGCTGCCAAGGTTGCTGGCCTGAGTCCTGAAATGACTGCTTCATGGATATGGTCGATTTCCATCGGTGTGGGAGTAACTGGTATTTGGTTAAGTTATCGATACCGCGAACCGATTATTACAGCTTGGTCAACACCAGGTGTGGCATTTCTTGTTTCCGCTTTGGCGGTCACTTCTTATCCTGAAGCAATTGGCGCATATATTATATCTGCTGTAGCATTTGTTGTTTTAGGATTATCTGGAATGTTCGAACGTTTTGTCCAGCTTATTCCACCAGGCATCGCTTCAGGGCTTTTAGCAGGTATTTTATTGCAGTTTGGTATTTCGGCCTTTGGTGGTGCGAAAGTTGACCCTTTACTTGTAATTGTCCTATTTACTGCGTATATCCTATTAAGACGATTTACATCTCGCTATGCAATTGTCGGTATCTTAGTAATTGGATTGATTTATTTGATAAGTATGGGCAAGGTAGATTTCAGCAATGTCGAATTGGCCATTGCTTCTCCAGTATTTGTTGTTCCAGCGTTTTCTCTTCATGCCTTATTAGGCGTTGCTTTGCCGCTTTTTATTATTACCTTGACGGGACAATATATGCCAGGAATGTTAGTGTTGCGAAATGATGGATTTAAAACGAGTGCGAATCCGATTTTAATTGTAACAGGATTGGGTTCGCTCCTAACAGCACCATTTGGATCACATGCGTTTAACATTGCCGCAATTACAGCCGCAATTTGTACTGGAAAAGACGCTCATGAAGATTCAACGAAACGCTATATTGCAGGTATTGTCTGTGGTATTTTTTATATAATTGTTGGAATTTTTGGGGTAACATTGGCTGCATTGTTTTTAATTCTTCCTGCAACGTTTATTGCCACATTAGCTGGATTAGCATTGCTCGGTACAATTGGTAGTAGCCTTGCTAATGCTTTAACAAATCCGAACGGACGCGAAATTGCCCTCATTACTTTTTTGGCAACTGCCGCAAATGTTACATTACTTGGCGTAGGAGGGGCATTTTGGGGGCTTGTAGCTGGTTTAGCAGCACATTTATTAATTAATGTTCCATTTCTTAAAAAACCACAAAATATGAATGGGATACCACAAAAATAGTTTCATGTGAAAACTAAGTACATGTAACGTGACAAGTTTTAAAAAGCAAAATATTGGAGTCTTGTTTATAGAAAAAAGGGGACAGTTGTTACAGAGATGTTTAAATAGAAAACGAATCAATTGGTCCTCTAGATGAGCATATAGCTAATAGTTTTCTCTAATATGAAAGGTGGTATTTAAAATCAATACACAGCAATCGACAGAAGCATTCGAAATAGCAAAACAACTAATGCCTGGTGGTGTAAACAGTCCAGTAAGAGCATTTAAATCCGTTGGAATCGATCCTATTTTTATTAGTCATGGAATCGGATCAGAAATATATGATATTGATGGGAATAGGTATATAGATTATATCCTTTCTTGGGGACCATTAATTCATGGACATGCAGATAAAGATGTTGCGAGTGCATTACTCGAAGCAATAAAAAAGGGGACAAGTTTTGGATTGCCCACTTTGCAAGAAAATAAGCTAGCACAATTAATCACTACTCGGATTCCCTCCATAGAGAAGATTAGAATGGTTAACTCTGGTACAGAGGCAACAATGAGTGCTATTCGGCTAGCTAGAGGTTTTACAGGCAAAAACATAATTGTTAAATTTGAAGGAAACTATCACGGACACAGTGACCATCTATTAGTAAAAGCTGGTTCAGGCATAGCAACATTAGGCCTTCCAGATTGTCCAGGTGTACCGTTAGAAATCACAAAAAACACTTTATCCGTTCCGTATAACGATATTGAAGCACTTTATAGTGTATTTGATACATTTGGTTCAGAAATTGCAGCAGTGATTGTAGAACCATTTGCTGGTAATATGGCTGGCATACCTGCTGACCCCGAATTTCTTCAAGCTATACGTTTGTTCACTACAAAATATGGGGCGCTATTTATTCTTGATGAGGTAATGACGGGTTTTCGTATTGATTACCACTCAGCTCAAGGGCTTTATAACATTCAGCCTGACTTAACTTGCTTAGGGAAGATAATCGGTGGCGGGATGCCCGTTGGCGCATATGGTGGCAAAAAAGAGATTATGAATCTAATTGCACCGGAAGGGAATATTTATCAAGCTGGCACTTTATCGGGTAATCCAATTGCGATGATAGCCGGATATACTACAATAAATAAATTAACCTCTGATAGTTACAACTATATTGAAGAACTATCAGACAGATTAATTCAAGGATTAAAAACAGTAGCCCGTAAATCGAATATAGCGCTGATGACAACTAAAGCTGGAACAATGATTGGTTTGTCCTTTACTGATAATCCTTTACAAAATTTTGATGATGCACGCAAAATAGACTCAGAGATGTTTCGGCGTTTCTATGTCGAAATGCTAAAACAAGGGATCCTTTTACCCCCATCGCAATATGAAAGCATCTTTTTATCGACTGCCCATTCAATACATGATATTGATGAAACAATTCATGCTGCAGATGTAGCTTTTCAACGAATGTCATCGTTTCTTTAGAAAATATTTTAACCATCTTAAATAATGGGTGCGTCATAACAACTATAATGATGATGAACTGTATTAATGTTCGCATCATTTAACTGGAAGTGAATGAAAATGTTAAAAATAAACCGAGAAGATAAAATTCCGATTTGGCAGCAGTTGCTTGATCAGGCTATCCACCATATAACAACAGGAAAATGGCCACCAGGTGAATTACTTCCTCCATCTCGAGAGCTTGCCTTATTAGTCGGTGTTTCACGCTCAACAATACAAATTGTTTATGAGGAATTATTTAGTCGAGGCTATACCGTTACTAATTGGCGTGGGGGAACAAGGGTAAGTGATTGGGGATTGAAAGCCAACTTAGCAGAAGAAACTACTCCTTATGGACCATCTACGCCAGCATTACCTTTATTAAACGCGGCAGTTGATGAATTAAACAGTTGGTTTGGAGACCCCGAAAATCGAAACGTAGAAATCGATTTCTGTCCTCATGAGCCTTATTTGGACGAACATTTCCAAAAAAATTGGAGACAATCTTTTTTACAGGCTTCATCCGAAGCAGATTTGACCACTTGGGGTTATGGCAACCCATATGGTTTTACTCCGCTCCGTGAACAGATTCAACGTTATTTAACATTTGAAAGAGGTGTTCATGTAGATATTGACCAAATCATTTTAACTTCTGGTGCACAGCATAGCATTGATCTTATTGCGCAAGCACTGTTAACGGAAGGAGAAACGGTTTCTGTTGAAGATCCTGGATTCCCCGCTGCCTGGACGACCATGCAATATCGACGGATGAATGTCGTTTCCGTACCGGTTGATAACTATGGAATACAAGTAAATCGTATTCATCCGCAAAGCAAGCTTATTTTTGTTACGCCTTCTCACCAATGTGCAGTTGGTGTGATTATGTCTGAACCACGTAGACAACAGTTGCTCCAAAAGTCAGCGCAAGAGCAATTTTGGATAGTAGAAGATGATTATGATGGCGAATTTAGGTACCGTGGTGGTCCACTTCCTACTTTGTTCAGCCAACAACCACAGAACACATTGTATATGATGAGTTTTTCCAAAATGGTGGCGCCTGGCATACGCATTTCGGCAGTGATTGGGCCAAAGGATGCCATTCGTCAGCTTGCTCAAGTACAAGCCCTAACCTATCGACATCTGCCGATAATGGAACAACTAACGCTTAGTCATTTTATTGAGCACGGTCATTTTATGCGTCATATGAGGAGAGCAAGAAATGTTTATCGACGTAGACATGAAGCAATGACCAAGGCCATCATGGCAACTGGACTAGCTGAACGTTTTAAACTAAGTGGCATTGAAACAGGCTTGCATATGCTTCTTGAAGCTGAAGAATCGTTTGATGAAGAGGCTATGACAAACCTAGCGCTCGAAAAAGGAATTCGTGTATATCCACTTAGTAAGTATTGTTTGGAAACGAATCGAAAAGGATGGGTACTGGGATTTGCTAAAATGGATGAGAGCGCAATTGAAGAAGGCATTAACCGCCTTGCCAAGATACTTTTATAATCGAATAATACTATTAGGTTTTAACGTCAAGCCCATGAGGAGCAAACTTTTAGGCGACCATAGCGTTGCCAAAGGCATAGCCAACGATAAAAGTCGATGCCTTCAGTATCTAATGCCAAAAGAGGGAGGGGCATTCCAACATTGGCTCTCTTGATTTTCACCATTAACAATCGATTTATGAAGATATGCAAGTTTTTTTCATATCATGTATTTAACTGTTGCATTTCAAAACATAAAATCATAATATAAGAATATAGTTATATATAGTTAAAATCACCTTTTACTCAAGGTGATTTTATTTACAATAATATATAAGCAAATGATTATATAAGGAGGGCAAATAAATGGATTATATGCTAATTGAAAAACAATTAAAGGCAGCAGCAGATTTGAATCGCATGAAATTACTTGCGTGTATGAAAAATGGAGAGGTATGTGTTTGTGATTTTGTAGAGGTTCTAGGCATTTCACAACCAGCCGTTAGTCAGCATCTAAGAAAATTAAAGGAGGCAGGTATTATTACAGAACGAAAAGTAGGGACTTGGAAACATTATCGTTTAGTAGAGGAACAAACGCCACTGATGAAGGGGATTTTAGAGCATATTCAGCCTTTAACTGGGTGCAACTGTGGCACAAATGGCTGCCATGTAGGGGGAACTGATAGTGAGTAATGAGTCTTTAACGAAACAGCTGTCTTTTTTAGATCGTTACCTTACTCTTTGGATATTTGTTGCCATGGGGCTAGGTGTCGTATTCAGTATCACAATGCCCAATATTGGAGAATCGTTAGAGTCCATGTCTCTTGGTACAACGTCCATACCGATTGCCATAGGTTTAATTGTTATGTTGTACCCGCCATTAGCGAAAGTAAAGTATGAGGAAATGTGGCGTGTGTTTAAAGATTGGAAAGTGCTTTTACTATCCCTTTTTCAAAACTGGTTACTTGGACCATTCTTAATGTTCTTTCTAGCCATCATCTTCTTGCGCGATTATCCAGAGTACATGGCTGGACTCATTATGATTGGCTTGGCTCGCTGTATTGCCATGGTCATTGTGTGGAATGATCTAGCACGTGGGGACCGCGAATATGTAGCTGGCTTAGTTGCCTTTAACTCGATTTTTCAAATCTTAACGTATTCGATTTTTGCATACTTTTTCTTAAATGTATTACCTGGTTGGTTTGGTTTAGAGAATTTCAATGTTTCCATCTCCATGTGGGAAATTACAAAAAGCGTACTTATTTACTTAGGTATCCCATTTGCGGCAGGGTTCCTGACACGATGGATTGGGATTCAAACAAAAGGAAAACAGTGGTATGAGGAAAAATTCTTACCGAAAATTTCTCCACTTACTTTAATTGCACTTTTATTCACGATTGTTATGATGTTTGCTTTAAAAGGTGAGCAATTGGTTGAACTGCCACTTGATGTCGTACGAATTGCTATTCCATTATTTATTTACTTTGTCGTGATGTTTGCTGTTTCATTTTTCTCTTCCCGTAAAGCTGGCGCATCTTATCCGGTTACAGCTGCTCTTTCTTTTACAGCGGCAAGTAATAACTTTGAGTTAGCGATTGCGGTAGCAGTTGGTGTGTTTGGTCTTCATAGTGGCGTAGCATTTGCGGCAGTTATAGGCCCCCTTGTAGAAGTACCCGTTCTCATAGGACTTGTATGGGTTGCTTTACGTTGGCAGAAAAAATACTTTAAAACGATTAAATTATAAGGAGCAAACACTTATGACTAACACACTTTATTTCTTATGTACAGGGAACTCATGCCGTAGTCAAATGGCTGAAGGATGGGCTAAAAAATTGTTACCTACTAATTGGACTGTGAAAAGTGCTGGGATTGAGGCTCATGGCGTAAATCCAAATGCCATTAAAGCAATGGAGGAGGTAGGGATTGATATTTCAAATCATACATCTGATTTAATTGATTTTAAGACATTAAACAATGCCACATTAGTTGTGACGTTATGCGGGGATGCCGCTGATAAATGTCCGATGACGCCTCCGCATATTCGCCGTGAGCATTGGGGATTTGAAGATCCAGCGAAAGCAACAGGTACAGATGAGGACAAATGGACTGTCTTCCAAAATGTACGCGATGCTATAGGACAACGTATTGAAAAATTTGTAGGCGAGGAGCTGTAGTAAATTGAAAAAAATTCATATCTATGAGCCAGCCATGTGCTGTTCAACAGGCTTATGTGGCCCTTCTATAGACCCAGAATTATTACGTATGTCGTTTATAATGAATAATTTAAAAAATACAAACATTGAAGCTGTAAGATTTAATCTGACGAACGATCCAAATGCTTTTATAGAAAATGAAGCAATCAATCAACTTTTAATAGCACAAGGAATGGATGCCTTGCCTGCAACGTTTGTTGATGGGGAGTTACTTTGTAAAGGGATATATCCCACTAATGAGCAATTTTCACAGTGGTCAGGGCTTTCAGAAGAAAACTTACTACAAAAGCCAAAAGTACGCTTGTCACTAAAAGGAGATGCGTAAAATGGAACGCTTTACAAGAAGTCATTTCCCTGACACCCCATTTTTGTTTTTTACGGGGAAGGGGGGCGTTGGGAAAACGTCTGTTGCTTGTGCCCTATCAATAGCCATTGCAAACAAAGGGAAAAAGGTACTTTTAATTAGTACAGATCCCGCATCTAACTTACAAGATATTTTTGGTCAAACGCTTTCGAATAGTCCAACAAAAATTGAAGGCATAAACAATCTATTTGCGATAAATTTAGACCCTGAACAAGCAGCACAACATTACAAAGAACGAATGGTTGGTCCGTACCGTGGAAAACTACCTGATGTGGTCATTCAAAATATGGAGGAGCAACTTTCGGGGGCTTGTACAGTTGAAATTGCTGCTTTTAATGAATTCGCAACACTATTGACTGATACTTCAGTGATTGAAAATTTTGACACTGTCGTGTTTGATACAGCACCAACAGGTCATACATTACGCTTATTACAACTACCTTCTGCATGGTCTACATTTCTAGATGAAAATACGACTGGCACTTCATGTTTAGGTCCTTTAAAAGGGTTAGAACCACAACGTGAAGTCTATAAAGAGGCTGTTCATCGTTTAAAAGATGCGAATCAAACAACGTTAATGATAGTGACACGCCCTGAAGAAAACCCTTTAAAAGAAGCCGCTCGTGCTTCTAACGAGTTGTATGAAATTGGTATTCAAAATCAGACGTTATTAATCAATGGCTATATGCGTAATGTCAATTCTACTGATTGTACAGAAGAAGCATTCATTGCACGTCAATCGGATGCATTAGCCAGAATTCCAAAAGAACTAAATCGATTTGAACATTTCTACTTACCGTTTGTACCGTACTCATTATCAAGTATGGAACGTTTGCAAGCATGGATGACTAATCAGGAAATTTCACATACACATGCATCAACCGAAGAAATTAAGATTCCAGAAGTCGAGGAAATGATTGCTGATTATTTAGAACGTAAACCAAAATTGATTTTTACAATGGGTAAAGGTGGGGTTGGTAAAACTACGATTGCTTCTTATATTGCCTTACGCTTAGCCGAAGAAGGTATTCCTGTACATTTAACTACAACAGACCCTGCTGCGCATTTAAATTGGACATTTGGAAACGAACAAGTCAAAAATTTAACGATAAGTCGAATAGATCCGAAAGAAGAAGTTGCAAATTATGAAGCTGAAGTGTTGGCAAAGGCAAGTGAAACAATGAACGAAGAAGGTTTAGCGTTTGTGAAGGAAGATTTAGCTTCTCCCTGTACCGAGGAAATTGCAGTATTTCGTGCATTTGCAAATGTGGTAGAAAATCATCAAGATGAGGTCATTGTTATTGATACAGCACCAACAGGGCATACGTTACTTTTACTAGATGCAACAGAAGCTTATCATCGCGAAATAAGCCGTTCACAAGGGGATATTCCTCCAGCTGTTTCTAACCTGTTACCAAGGTTGCGTGATGCTTCTTATACCAGTGTTGCCATTGTAACACTTCCTGAAGCAACACCTGTTTATGAAGCGACACGCTTACAGGAAGATTTACAGCGTGCTGGATTATCTGTTGATTGGTGGGTTGTCAATCAAACCTTTTCTTCAATCCACACAACAAGTGCCATATTAATTCAAAAACAACAAGCAGAAACAAAATGGCTGAATGCAGTACAATCCATCAGCAACAATCAATTCGTAGCCATTCCATGGGTAAAAACGCCACCAATCGGAACAAAAGGCTTACATGAACTAAAAGGAGAGAAAATCAAATGAAAATGAGTCCAGAAGGCAAACATTATTTAGAACAGGTAATAGCTGATTCGGAGGTTAAAACACTTCGTTTCTTTGGTATTGCAGGCTGCTGTGGGGTTAATTTAGGTGTAGGCTTAGAAGCACCAGCAGCAGAAGATACTATTCAAACAATCGAAGGTATCCAAGTCGCAATCCATCCTGATATTGCACCACAATTAACAGATGTAACAATCCATGCCGAAGAAGAGAATGGTGAACTTGGTTTAGTATTGGAAGGATATTCTCCGACCTCTTGCTAATTAAAAGCCGACAGGAATAGGGGCTACAAAAGTTTGCTTATGTTACAAAGCATAACTATATTACGTCTAG
Source organism: Lysinibacillus sphaericus (assembly GCF_002982115.1). GTDB lineage: Bacteria > Bacillota > Bacilli > Bacillales_A > Planococcaceae > Lysinibacillus > Lysinibacillus sphaericus. The sequence goes on from NZ_CP019980.1 coordinate 2,403,662, forward strand.
CTAACTGCTAGACGTAAAAAACATCTTTTATATAAGTAATTACTTATGTAAATGACTAAAAAGGAGAAGTAAGATGAACACGCTAAATGTAATGAAACAAAATACATCTTGTTGCACCCCTGCAAAGAGCATTGAAATTCAACAGATTAATCCCAATGCCAATAAAAATTTACCCGTCGTAATAATTGGCGCAGGTCCAATTGGTTTAGCTGCTGCTGCTCATTTAGTGGCACAAAAACAAGCCTTTATTGTACTAGAGGCAGGGCATGAAATAGCACATAATATTCGTAGTTGGGGGCATGTGACGTTATTTTCCCCATGGCGATATAACATTAATAAAGCAGCTAAAGCATTATTAGAAACCTCCGATTGGGTAGAACCTAATTTAGATACATTACCAACAGGAAATGAATTAATTGATCTCTATTTAAAACCTTTGGCTGAGTTAGTACAAATAAAACCTAACATTCAATTGAACGCAAAAGTAGTGGGTATTTCACGACAATTTAATGATAAGATGAAGACGAAAAATCGAGTAGACCAATCATTTACTATTTATGTTGAACGAGAGAATGACATTCATATCATTGCGGCAAGAGCTGTTATTGATGCGACAGGTACATGGGGAAATCCAAATCCGGCGAATACTACAGGTGTGTGGTTACAAAATGAAAAGGCCCTAACAAATCACATTGAGTATGGTATTCCTGATATAAATTCAAATGCTAAGAGATATGCAAATAAGAAGATTGCTGTTATTGGTGGTGGCCATTCAGCGATTAATACCTTATTGACACTTGCGGCACTACAAGAAGATAATCCTGCAACAAAATTAGTATGGATAATGCGGAAAAAATCTGTAGAAGAAGCCTATGGTGGTGAGGAAAAAGATGCATTAGCTGCACGAGGCGCACTGGGAATACGTATTCACGAATTAGTTGAGACAGGTAAGGTTGAGGTCGTTACACCTTTCTATATCTCACAGTTGCGTCAAGATGAGAACATCCAAATTATTGGTACTATTAACGGGGAAACAAAAGTATTAACAGGATTTGAAGAGCTAATTGTTAACGCAGGTAATCGACCTGATTTTACGATTAACAGCGAACTACGCCTTTCCATTGATGCAGCAACAGAAAGTGTGCAAGCATTGGCGCCTTTAATTGACCCGAATGAGCATAGTTGTGGAACAGTAAGAGCGCATGGAGAAGAAATACTGAGACAACCAGAAAAAGACTTCTATATTGTCGGTGCTAAAAGCTATGGTCGCGCACCAACATTTTTAATGGCAACAGGTTATGAACAAGTCCGTTCCATTACGGCATACTTATGTGGTGATACAGAAGCTTCAAAACGTGTGGAATTAGAGTTACCTGAAACAGGTGTATGTAGTGCTCAACTTGGTCAACCATCCAATACGTGTTGTTAAAAATTTACTGTTAGCAAAAGCTAGCAGTCTTTTGCACTAGTATTAATTCCTATTGCGCAAGTTGCTGGAACCGTCTTCGGAATCCTATGTTGACGAAAAATAATGGCATAAATATAATTGACAACCAATAATGCAAAATGGTATTTTTGTTTAAGAAATTTTTAATTGAATAAGGCGACATGACTTTGGATGTCATGTTAGCGAATTGACAAAGAAAATGTTTTAATGCAGCGCCTCCTAAACTGGAGGCGCTGCTTTTTGTATTTTTTTAGAGGAGTGAAATGATGGATAAAAGAATTTACCTATTATCGACGATTGCCTTTATAGTTGGTCTAGTTGAATTAGTAATTGGAGGGTTGCTTCCACTGATTGCGGAAGATTTAAAGATTTCGTATGGCAAAGTAGGAATGTTAATCTCCATGTTTTCATTAAGTTTTGCCATATCAGGCCCTATTTTATTATCTTTAACCTCAAAGATGGAGCGCAAAAGATTATTTCTCATTGTTTTGTTGATTTTCTTTGTCTCGAATATGATCATTGTGTTGAGTGATATGTATACTGTTCTTTTGGCTGCTAGAATATTATCAGCTATGTGTGCGTCGCTTCTTGTTTCGTTATGTATCACCATCGCTTCTCAAATAAGCGATGATGCATATACAGCAAGAGCAATCGGCCTTGTATTAATGGGGGTTAGTGCTTCCCTGGTGTTTGGTGTTCCGTTTAGTTTATGGTTAGGTAGCGAATTAGGTTGGCGGGCTCCATTTCTATTTATTGCTATTTTGACATTATTGCTTATGTTAATTGTATTTTTTGCATTGGGGAAAATCGAGCCAAAGAAGAATTTACCTTTAAAAGCACAAGTAAAGGCGTTAAAGGAACGAAAGATTTTACTTATTCATTCGATTTCCATCATATTTTTTACAGGGCATATGACTTTGTATGCATACTTAACACCATTTCTTCAGTCAACGCTACATTTGTCAGAGAAGTCTCTTAGCCTAATGTATTTAATCATTGGTATATTCTCCATATGCGGAAGTTTATTAGGTGGATATTTTACTGATCGTATTAGTGCAAAACGAACAATTTTCTCCGTACTATCCTTATTTACACTAACGATTGTTGCGATACCGTTCTTAAAATTTTCCGTCGTGCTGTTCGTTGGAGCAATATTATTATGGAGTTTACTAAGTTGGTCACTACAACCTGCGATTCAAAGTTATATTGTTTCTTCTGCATCGACTACATCAGATATCCATCAAAGTTTAAATAATTCTAGTGCCCATATTGGTATGGCATTAGGCTCCACGATAGGGGGCATAACCATTGACGCATATACTGCTGAAATAAATGCGATAATCGGTGGCACAATTGCCTGTATCGCATTGATAGTAGCCATACTAACCTTTAAATGGCAAAGAAACTAAATAAATATATGGTCAATTTTTGTCCAATCAAGCCTAAAGGATTAATACAATAAATAGAAAATATATCATATATTTGTAAAATAGATTAAAATAAAACTAGCCCCGTAACATTGCAGGCTAGTTTTATTTTGATTGTATGAAAGAAGAACTAAAGCACCATAAGTCAGTTAGGCATTTTCACATTTTCATTTGAATATATTTAAGTAATAGCTAATATGAATAGATTAAAAATAATGGTGAGGGAGATTGGATGGACACTTCGACAAATACGCATCAAGAGGATGTAATCATTTCTATTATTATACCCGCCCATAATGAAGAAAAGTACATTGGAAAATGTTTAGAATCCATTTCAAAAGCGTCAAAATTACTTCAAAATCAAGTTGAAATCATTGTTGTGCTAAATCGCTGTACAGACAAAACGGAAGAAATTGCAAAATCTTATAATTGTATTACAGTAAACAATGACGATAAAAACCTTTCTAAAATTAGAAATACAGGCGTTGAAAGAGCTAGGGGGGAAATCATCGTAACGATAGATGCAGATACACAGATGAATGAGCATATGCTTACAAAGGTAGTACAAAACTTGAGCTCGGGAAAGTATATTGGCGGAGGAGTTACAGGGAAATTTGAAAGAATGTCTTTAGGGATTTTCGTTTCAACTATGTTATTAATAGGACCTTTACTTTTTAAATATGGTGCCATATCCGTGGGGATTTTTTGGTGCTACAAAGAGGATTTTAAGTCCATTAACGGATTTAATGAAGCCATGCTTATGGCGGAAGATGCTGATTTTGCCAAACGCTTAAAAGTGTGGGGAAAAAAGAAAGGAAAAAAATACGGAACAATTCAAAATGGTATGATAACTTCCAGCCGAAAGTTTGATAAACACGGAGACTGGGTGTTACTTAAACGTCCGAAATTAATTTTAGCTTATCTGAAAGGAACAGATAAACAATATGCAGATGAAGCCTATTATGAAAATCATGATCGATAATCTATCAAGTTGAGGGAAAAATAAAGATTCTAATTGTCAAGCATCTATTAAAATTTACAGAGACGTTAATCGAAGCAGGATTAACGCTTTTTTTATTGAAATTATTTGTTTATAGCTAAAAGAGAGGGGCAACAGATATGAGTAAACAATTAATCATCGGCGACGTAACGCAAGAACTAGCTTCTACACGTCGCATATTGGAACGCTTACCCGAGGAGCATATGTCATGGCGACCACATGATAAATCAATGACCCTCGGTGGACTAGCCACACATCTAATCAATCTGCTAAACTGGCAAATCACAATTATTCAGCACACGGAGTTGGATCTTTCAACAGTATCACTTCGACGAGAAGCAATAGAAAAACAATCTGACATTCTAGAAGAATTTGACGCCAACGTCTCCAAACTCGATAAGTTGCTTGCCGAATGTGACGACAAAGCGCTCGGCGATGAATGGACACTTCGCCATGGCCAGCATATTATTCGCCAAGAGCCGAGAGCACTTGCGTTACGTACTTTTGGAATTAGTCATATGGTTCACCACCGTGCACAACTGGGCGTATACTTACGCCTTCTTGATATTGCGGTGCCAGGCTTTTATGGACCATCAGCCGATGAAGAAATCTAATTAAATATCTTGGTGCAAGGGTGATCAAGATTAAAGAGTTGCATAATGCAGCTCTTTTTTCATTTTCTGTAGGCTGATTACTATTAAAAGGCTTTTGGGCGAGGTTTTTTTAAAATCATCCTACAGCTTTCGATTTATTTAATTTTAAAAATATTCTATTTATTTAAAATAATAGTATTTTTCTATGAGGGTAGACTCATTTTTTATGAATCGTCCTAAAAATAATTGAATTCAAATAAAATCCTTTATAAAATGAAAGCGAATTCACACTTTAGTGCATGCACGCTTGTTAATTACAATGATTTCTTACATTTAAGGAGGCATGTTAATTATGATAGCAGCAGTCGTAACGAAAGACAAAAAAGTAAGTGTAGAGGAGAAGCAACTAAGACCATTAAAACATGGTGAAGCATTAGTACAAACAGAATTTTGTGGTGTTTGTCATACGGATCTACATGTCAAAAATGCAGATTTCGGTGATGTTACAGGGATTGTATTAGGTCATGAGGGTATTGGTAAAGTGATTGAAGTTGCAGAAGGGGTTACGTCACTAAAAGTTGGTGACCGAGTATCTATTGCTTGGATGTATGAGAGTTGCGGACACTGTGAATATTGTACGACAGGTCGTGAAACACTTTGTCGCGATGTTAAAAATGCAGGGTATACAGTAGATGGTGCTATGGCCGAGCAAGTGATTGTATCAGCTGATTATGCAGTTAAGGTTCCAGCTAATTTAGATCCAGCCGCCGCTTCTTCTGTCACTTGTGCAGGTGTGACAACTTACAAGGCTGTGAAAGTGTCAAATATCCGTCCAGGACAATGGATTGGGATATTTGGTATTGGTGGTCTCGGCAACTTAGCTGTGCAGTACGCTAAACATGTTTATGGTGCAAACGTTGTGGCGTTCGATATTAATGATGAGAAGCTAGCATTTGCTAAAGAGGTAGGGGCAGATGCTATTGTCAATTTATTAAATGAAGACCCCATTGCTAAAGCGAAAGAACTGACGAATGGGAAAGGCTTAGATGCAACTGTGGTTACAGCTGTAGCTAAAACGCCGTTCAATCAAGCGATTGATGTGGTAAAAGCAGGCGCACGAGTAGTAGCAGTTGGTTTACCTGTAGATAAAATGGATTTAGATATCCCTCGTTTAGTACTGGATGGCATCCAAGTGATTGGTACATTAGTAGGTACACGCCAAGACTTACAAGAAGCATTCCAATTTGCTGCAGAAGGTAAGGTAGTGCCGAAAGTAACATTGCGAAAAATCGAAGAAATTAACGAGATTATGGAAGAGATGGAACAAGGTAAAATAACAGGACGTATGGTAATTGACTTTACAAATTAATAGCTTGTTATCTATTAATTTATAAATAACTAAACTAGGCACTTCCGCTACAAAGGAGGTGCCTTTCTTTTATCTTTACAAATACCTGTGTTTTTTAGTGAAAGGAAGCAATTGACTTTCATCTAGATTCATATTTTTTATGTACAAAGGCGTTTCTAAGTTAATTGAATTAGAAAATTGCTTCTGTCATAGTTACTTAATTTTCATAACTTCAATATATCTATACATTCCTTTTAACATAACAGGGTCATCCTTTATGATTTTAAGCCTTTGTTTTTGTTGGCTAAACATTTCCTCAAAACTTCGACCTATATCAGTACCTAATAGGCTTATAAAGGGCCTTAACAGCTTTTTCGTTACAGTTATCCGTTGATGTTTAGCAGCAAATTTATCAAAAATTAGTATTTTTCCATTCAGCTTTAAAACGCGAATCATTTCTTCAAAGCATTTATGTTCATCAGGCACGACAGAAAGAATTAAACTCGCCACAATATAGTCAAATGATTCATCTTCAAAAGTCATTGTTTGCGCATCCATTTCGATAAATTGGATAGCAGAGTGCTCGAATTTACTTTTAGCGATAGCTAACATATCAGGCGAATAATCAATGGCTGTAATATCATAATTCATAAAGTCAATGTATTCTAAATCAGCTCCAGTACCGATCCCAACAAATAAGATTTTCTGCTTACTTTGAAAAGGGACTTGTTGAAAAATCTTTTTTCTCGTCTTCAAAAAAACACCAGTATTAAAAAATCTATCATAGAAAGAAGAGCCCACTTTGTAGACAATCTTATTCCACTTATTATTCAATCGGTCATCCCATCTTTCATCCATAAAATTAAAAGAAAGTCATTTTAAATTGCTTAAGGAAGGTAACTCCGTACAGCGCAAGCATTGTCACTAAATATTCCTTGTATACTAAACTATAGCTTCGAACATATCCTCTTTCAGCATTCTATGAGTAGCGACAAAAGAGGCGAATCCATTTTCCGTATACTGCAACCCAATCATACATTGAAAGAAAAAAGACCGAAGACAATTCTTTGACTTCAGTCTGAAACTAGCAAAAAGCAAGTTATTATTCATTATATGTATATTTAGTGACCACTGGATTAGTAAATTGTTGCACGACGTTTGTTATTTAAGTATTTCATTCATCTATCATAGAGAGAATGAAGTAATTGATTGTCGTCTTTAACTGTTGAAAAATCATTTTCTTTCCAACGTTTTAATATATCTAAATATAGTTCACTATGAAAAAAGACGGCTTTCTCTTCCTCAGATATCTGCATCAAATTATCAATTCGTTCCGGTGTTATCTCTATTGAACCTTCTTTTTCTTGTGTATCAAGCTTTTGATACGTCATCTTTAGCATCACTTCTTGTACTAGACGCTCATCAAACGTTTTATCCCCACTTTTCCAATCATCAAGCATATCGGCATGAACACCATCTACCCAAGATAAATCCCTTTTCTTTGGTGCAATCGATTCTTCCATTTTCTCTTCAGCAATGTCAAATTCTTTCTCTTTATCATTTTTATTTATAATCCAAAACGCTCCACTCACACTTAATACGACAACTACAAAAAGAACACGCCATAAATAACGTTTATTCAATTTTACATCACCTCTATTAACAAGTGTCTCATAATAATTATCTCAAATTTATTAAGCTCAAACAACAAAAAAGTCTCCCACTTTCGCAGGAGACAGAGACATTATTAATTAGTTTCATTAACGCTCGAAAGCATTTGTGGATGCGATATCAATTAGATATTTGTAGTTTGCATCAGCATAGATTTTTGCAATAACTCGCACAAGTCTCCCATTCTTATTACGATAAAGACGACCATTCATGCCACTAATCCTCGAATCTGCCCATAAGCCTGGACGATGAGCAGCAACTTCAACCCAAGCATCATTATTATTTGCTTCTTCTAAGAACAATTCAACATAACCTCGAATCATTATATCTTCTCCTGGTTGTCCCCTTAGTGATACGGCAACGTAGTTTCCTATGTTTCTTGCACAAACAAAAAGCTTTGCTCTTTTGCCCTGTGATGTTATAACACTATTTTCGTAACATGCCATAATATATATCCTCCAATTTTTTAGTTTTCATTGTCGTATGAAAGCATTTGTGGATGCTATATCAATTAGGTATTTGTAATTTGCATCAGAATAGATTTTCACAATAACTCGCACGATGCTCTTTCCAGGATAATAAGAGTGGACAATTCGCGCAGTCTTGTCTTTTACTGTAGAATCTGCCCATAAACCTTCATTTTGGGAAGAAACCTGGATCCAAGCATCATACTGATTCGCTTCTTCTAAGATTAATTGAATATAGCCTCGAATCACTTTAGTGTCGCCTGGTTGTCCTCTTAGCGATACGTCAACATAGCTACTATTGTTTCTTGCACAAACAAAAAGCTTTGCTCTTTTGCCCTGTGATGTTATAACACTATTTTCGTAACATGCCATAATATATATCCTCCAATTTTTTAGTTTTCATTGTCGTATGAAAGCATTTGTGGATGCTATATCAATTAGGTATTTGTAATTTGCATCAGAATAGATTTTCACAATAACTCGCACGATGCTCTTTCCAGGATAATAAGAGTGGACAATTCGCGCAGTCTTGTCTTTTACTGTAGAATCTGCCCATAAACCTTCATTTTGGGAAGAAACCTGGATCCAAGCATCATACTGATTCGCTTCTTCTAAGATTAATTGAATATAGCCTCGAATCACTTTAGTGTCGCCTGGTTGTCCTCTTAGCGATACGTCAACATAGCTACTATTGTTTCTTGCACAAACAAAAAGCTTTGCTCTTTTGCCCTGTGATGTGTTAACACTATTTTCGTAACATGTCATAATTTATTCCCTCCTAGATTTTTAAATTGTTTGTTGTTCAATTGAACAATCTATAAAGGAAAAATCGTTTTAAAAAAACAACCTATGTACGAAAAAATTTTTAAAGCATGTAAATAAGGTAGATACAGTTGGTTGCTTAAGCCTTATCTTCAATGGCGTTTACTGATGCTTTTCCATAGTCAGTTCGAATAGCTTTTAATCAATCTTATAAACAAATCAGCCATATACAAATAAAAAATCATAATTTAACCTGTAGTTCCACATGCGCAACAATTGCTTTGACAAATGAAAAGGTTCTGTCATAATTACAAGCCTTTTTATGATTAAGTGAACGTGGGCTAGGGATAGTGTCATGTTGAAGTGCATTATGTGCCACCATAGTAAAGCACTATCAAATCGGATTATATACAACTTTATAAGCGACAAGGTGAAAAAATAGATGATTCCGTATCTGATACGAAACTATAATCAGAATTTTTCAGTATAGAACACGCCATAAATAAAAGGTAGCGTATGATTCCCAATTTTTCCAGTTGACTGATAGTGCTAAAATTTCATCTTTTGTAGGCTTTTGCGTCATATTACGTAATACTTTTATCGAATTAATCAGACCAACATCATCAATTGGAAAAGCTGTTTGGAATCTCAGGCAGCGCATCAGCACGTAATTGGCTGTCCATGGACCGATGCCGCGTATTTGAATTAAGCTTTTTTCGGCATCTTTAAAGTTCATTGCCAGTAATTTTTCCTTCGATAATGTACCATTTTCCATCAATTTGGCAATACCAATGATATATTCACTTTTTTTTGCCGTCATTTTGATATCTGCTAGGTCGGATGGTGTTAACTGTGCAATGCGCTCGTACGTTGGGAACACCCAATATTTTTTACCTCTCCATTCGATAAAATCGCCAAAGCTTTCTACAAATTGTTTCTTTAAGGAGTAAGCAAAAGCTAAATTAATTTGTTGCCCTATAACGCCCCAGCATAAAGCTTCAAATAAATGAGGAATGCCGACTACACGCAATCCATAAAATTTTCGGGCGGGCATTTCAAGTAATGGGTCTGTAGTTGCCATGTCGTAAAATGGCGTTAAATCGTTCTCAAGGTCAAACCATTCATAAATATAGTGTACAATTTGTTGTCGTATCCGCTTATCATTCGGTCTAGAATCATTTAGGAATTGAACAATCATTTGGTTATGTTGGCTTACGCTAATCTGCACTAAGGAGCGCATTTCTCCTATCGCAATAACCTTTGTAATAACATTGTTCTCAACCTCATACAGACATTCATTTTTTTCTCGTAATAGATAGTTTAGGTTTGCATTCATATCGAAATGGTTAGGTAATGGAATGACCATCTCATCATTATTTTCATGCCAGCTCACTTTTGCATTCTCCTCTACAAACTTATTATTAGGGAACATACACGATAAAAATTTACTTTACCATATCATAATCGAGATGAATTTTGTTATCTTGCTATTACATTCTAAACACCTTATGTTTTTCTACTGATGCGGTTATAGTGTTAGTTATCAAGAATGCGAATAGGAGGGCGTAACAATGGTTCAAGATATTAAAACAAGAGTGGAAAACTTAGATTGGGACACCATTCAAAATGAATTAGATGCACAAGGGTTTGCAAAGCTTCCAGTGATTTTAACAAAGGCGGAATGTGAATTTCTAAAAGCGTTGTATCTTGAGAAAGAGCCGTACAGAACAACAATCAATATGAAACGCTATCGCTTTGGCCATGGGGAGTACAAATACTTTTCCTATCCACTACCTGATATCGTCCAAAGTTTAAGAGAGGTCTTCTATGTAGAATTGTCAAAAACAGCGAATCGTTGGTTGGGGTATTTACGAAAAACAGCACAGTTTCCCAACAACCTTCAAGATTTTTTGACCATCTGTAAAGAAAATGAGCAAACAAGACCAACACCTTTACTATTAAAGTATGAAACAGGGGGCTTTAATTGTTTGCATCAAGATTTATACGGCGATATATTTTTCCCATTTCAAGTAGTCTTTGTCTTAAATCAACGTGAAAAAGACTTTTGCGGTGGAGAATCGCTATTAGTGGAACAAATTCCTCGTGCTCAAAGTAGAGGACATGTTATTACTTTAGCTCAAGGCAGTGCGCTCATTTTCCCTACGAACTATAGAGTTGTTCTTGGTCAAAAAGGGTATTACAAAAATAAGGTTCGTCACGGAGTAAGTACAGTTACTTTCGGGGAACGTTTTGGTCTTGGAATCATTTTTCATGATGCGACATAAAAACTACTTCAATATCTTGCTATTCAACTTCAAGCATTGTACATTGGGAATTTCTAAGGAGTATAGTGTAAAGAGAGGTGAGCGTAATGCTAGATAGGTTCAATCACGAGTCTCATGATAAAACTTCAAATGATATGGAACAGATAACAGATGAAAAGTGGCAAGCAATAATAAATAATGATCCAACGTATAATCATCAATTTTTCTATGCTGTCAAATCAACAGGGATCTTCTGTAAACCATCTTGTAAATCGCGCGTCCCGAAAAAAGAAAATGTCTGTATTTTTCAAAACGCAGAACAAGCTCTACGCGCAAATTTCCGGCCTTGTAAACGTTGCAAGCCAACTAATGAAAAATTACCTGATAGCGAATGGGTCGAGCTAATTACTGCCTACATTGATAAAAATTACACAGAAAAATTAACCCTAGAATCGTTAGCTACAATTTGCCATGGGAGTCCCTATCACATGCATCGCACATTTAAAAAAATTAAGGGTATAACACCGGTTGAGTATATACAACGAGTTCGCGTACATGAGGCTAAACAATTATTAATGCAAACAAATAAAGCCATCGGAGATATCGCCATCTGTGTAGGAATGATGAATACGCCTTATTTTATTACGTTATTTAAAAAGAAAACTGGATTGACACCAGCACAATTTCGACAAATGCATATAACTGGAGGAAAAGATAGTGGTAACAAACAATAAAACAACGCTCTATTGGGCTTTACTAACATTTGAAGATTGGCATTTTTATATTGCTTCCACTTCTAAAGGGTTAGTATATGTAAGTTCACAGAACAGCGCATTCGAGGAGTTAATCGAATGGGCCAAGAAGCGCTTTCCAGGAAGTCCACTAATTGAAGATAATAAAAAGCTAGAACCCTATATGGTTGAATTGATTCAATACCTACAAGGAAAGCGAAAAACATTTACTCTGCCATTTGATTATGTAGGAACACCATTTCAGATAGCAGTGTGGAATGCACTTTGTGACATTCCTTATGGACAGACGAAATCCTATTCAGAAATTGCCAATGCTATTAATAAACCAGCAGCTGTGCGCGCGGTTGGCACAGCGATTGGAGCCAATCCAGTATTAATTACTGTACCGTGCCATCGGGTAATTGGCAAGAATGGCTCATTAACAGGCTATCGAGGAGGATTAGAAATGAAAACACAGCTCCTAGAGTTAGAAAAGGGAACTTCAACTAGCTACGAGTAATTATGAATGGAGGGGGACGGTGATGAAAAGTGAATTATTCTATAAAAATCCAAAAACGATTCTGAATAAAGGAACTGGTTTTCTTGCTGGCTATACGCATTCACTAAATCCTTATACAGGCTGTTCATTTGGGTGCTCCTATTGTTATGTACGAGCAATGCCTGTGGCACTTTTTCGAGATGGTGAATGGGGCAATTGGGTCGATATAAAAAACGGAGCTGCAAATTTATTAAAAAAGGAGCTTCAGCGCGCCAAAGCTAAAGGAAATGTGACCATTTTTATGTCATCAAGTACAGATCCTTATCAGCCAATCGAGTATAAGGAAAAAGTGACAAGGTCCTTACTAGAAGTGATGGTCGCAGATCCCCAGACTTCCTTTTAGTGCAAACTAGAAGCCCTCTTGTAAGCCGTGATATTGATTTGCTACAGCAATTTAAAGAGAAAGTTCGAGTAAGTGTAACGATTGAGACAGATTCCGAAACAATACGTAAACATTTTACGCCAGATGCACCACCAATTCAGGCGCGTTTTAAGACATTAGAAACATTAGCAGCCAACAAAATCCCGACCCAAGTGGCTATAGCCCCCATTTTACCAAGTGGGGAATATTTTCCTGAGAAATTGAAACCATTCGTCGATCGAATATGTTTGGATGACTACTTTTTAGGAGATGGCAGTGGAGGAAATCGCACAAGAAAACTTGGCATGGAGGAGAAATATGCCCAACTTGGTTTAGAAGATTGGTACGGACCACATGTAATAAATAATGTCTATAATCGATTGATTAAAATCTTTCCAGAAAGTGATGTTTATCTAAGTCAAGCAGGATTTGAGCCGTAAAAGTAATAGCACATTGGCTATCACAAATGGAGCTTTGCAAATACGGAAACGTTTTACAGTGTAATTTTTATGGAAAAATCCGTAAAAGCAATGTGTAGTAATCTACCCTAATATAATTACTTTTGTCACAACTTTCTAGTTATTGAAAGTATGGAAATGGGTGTGGCGCATCAGATAGTGCATTAAAAAGTCGAACATACAAATTTGTATGTTCGACTTTTTTTACAATATATTAACAGACCAAAATGTAAAGCATGACTTGTTTAAACTATTTATAAATTTAATCCAAATCGCTTTAATTCAATGAAAACACCTTCCAACTGTTTTCCTTTGTCTGTTAACGTATATTCCACACGAGGGGGAACTTCTGGGAAAACCTTTTTAATCAAAATCCCATGATCTTCTAGTGTTTTAAGACGGAGGGAAAGTGTTTTCGGACTAATTCCATCCATAGATTTTAATAGGTCACTGAACCGCATTGTTCCTTCTATAAGTAAATCGCGAATTATTAAAAATGTCCATTTAGTTCCAATTACATCGAGTGTTTTCGCAATGGGGCAAGCCTCACCTGGTACTCCTTTGGTCAACACTACTGGCTCAATCACACTCATTTGAAACATCCTCCCTCAAAATTTTTGAGCAATTTACCTCATCATAGCACAATAGTATACTTTCAGAAACTTAATGAATTAAATATCACTACTTCCCTAAAGGAAGTTACTATATTTATAATATCATTGTATTTATTAATTTCATCCTTAATTGAGGAGGTGCTCAAAATTATTGTCAGAAATCAACGAAATAAGCTACAGTTGCTATTACTATTTGTACAACACTAAGGGATTTTTCCCGCTGTAGCAAACGGTTAGTAGAACATTGGCAAGACACTAGGTTTGTTTTAAGAGATAACAGAATTGAAGGAGCCAGAAAAAGATGAAAAATATACTTATTATTAACGGTCATCAGAAATACAGTTCAGCTGAGGGGAATTTGAACCAAACATTGATGAACAAAATGGTTAGTTTTTTAGAAAAAAAGAACAATGTAAAAACAACAATTATTCAAAACGGATATAAAATCGAAGAAGAACAACAAAAATTTATATGGGCTGATATTGTCATTTATCAAACACCTATTTATTGGTTCAGTGTCCCCGGCTTATTGAAGACGTATATGGATGAAGTATATGCCTATGGTTTATTTTTTAGGGGTGCTGATGAGTATGGGAAAGGTGGATTGTTGACTGAAAAGAAATATATGTTTTCGCTTACCTGGAATGCCCCTGAAAAAGCATTTAACAATCCAAGTGAATTTTTTGAAGGGAATACCCTAGAAGATGCAATAATGCATTTACATCTTATACAGAAATTTCTCGGAATGAAACCATTAAAGAGTTTCTCTTGTTATGACGTAGTCAAAAATCCAAAGATTGAAAAGTTTGTATCCGAACTTGATTTACACCTGCAAGAGATATTGAATTTTTAAACTTATGTAAACGAATAAGGGGAGAGAAATATGTTAAAAGATAAAAAAGTTGTAATTATCGGTGGAAGCTCTGGGATTGGTTTGGCATCAGCTAAACAGCTAGTAGCGCAAGGGGCAGAAGTAATCATTGCCAGTCGCTCCGAAGAGAAATTGCAGAAGGCAAAAGAGCAATTAGGAGTTAGGGCAACAACTTATATTCTAGATACAACACAAGAACAGCAAGTACAATCTTTCTTTGAAAAGATTGGTCATGTCGATCATCTGGTGATAAGCGCGGCAGAAACATCCAGCGGGGCATTCCTCCAAACGGATACAGCACAAGCACGAAAACTGTTTGAAAACAAATTTTGGGGACAATATTATGCAGCCAAATACGGTGCTTCTAACATTTCACCAAACGGATCAATTATTTTATTTTCTGGCGTTGTAGCCTACAAGGCTATGGTGGGCTCAGCAATACTAGGTGCCGTTAATGCGGCTATTTCCAATTTAGGTCAGACTTTGGCATTAGAACTTGCTCCTATCCGAGTAAACATCGTTTCACCAGGTATAATTGATACACCATCCCGTAGCAAAATGCCTGAAGAAGCACGGAATCACTTCTATAATACAGTTGAAAATAAACTCCCTGTGAAACGAATAGGGCGAGCTGATGATGTTGCACAAAGCGTACTATATTTGCTACAAAATAGTTTCGTGACTGGAACGGTTCTTCATGTAGAAGGCGGCCACATGTTAACTTAAGACTGCAGCAGAATATATTTCTTAAACAAACTTTTGTAGAACTAAAACTGACCTAACAAATAAAACACCTTTCGCGTTGACTAACGAGTATTGTATATATCAATTAACGCGGAGGTGTTTAGTTAGTATTCTTTTTTACAACAGTGTGTGGACGATTTTAAGCACCAACTCCACAAATGAATAATTGCGTGCTGTACACGTAATCTCAATTTGTTAGGTAGAGGTGACTTTTACATAAAAAAAGTAGCGTCGTCACACGCTACAGCAAATTATTGAACAGTAAAGATATTGTTCAGGATGGCTAATACATAACAAGGATTTAGAACGAAATGTCCCTATTACTTTATATGTGAGCTAACAATGATAAGTGTAATTCCAGTAAATAAGCAAATAATTCTCGCCACAGGAATTTTATCAGCTAGTCCAAATAATGCAATTGCTGTTGTTACGATTAAAACTGTTGGACCAACCAATGCAAGCATTGTATTAATATAGAATGCTTTTTCTAAATTGTTCAACTTTAGCATCAACAAACCAGCACTTACTTCAATACTCCCAGACAATACACGTAAAATAACCATAGCTAGAACCGATTTTTCAATAATGGTCATCATCCTATCTTTATCGATAATATTCGCATATCTTATAAATCCATCTCAGTCTAATTATAGAATTCTGTTTGAATGAAATACTAACATCACTATATGTATCATTCGTATGAGATATGCTTGTAATCGTATGCTTGATAGTATTAATTACTATGTTGATTATCTAGTTAAAAGTGCAAAAAATTTATTAATACAATCAGTTTTATAAATCTATTTTCTGTATTGTAAAATCCTAGGGAAGATAGTACTTAAAGAGAGGTTTATCAAATGAGACTGGAAGGCTACGCTAAGATTTTTAAAATTTTATATTTGGAGTAGATATTTAATAAAACGTCAGCCTTATTCTCTTTTGGAACAATGGTCTTTTTTAGTTAAATGAATACACTCAGCAAGTTTATAAAATAATGAAGATTTTTCTTATTTTATTATATTCTGAAAATAAAATTGACGTAAACTTTCGTGCATGTTATGTTTAATACTAATTTCATAGCAATTATTACAAGTTTGAGTGAAATGAATTTTCATTCAATTAAAAGGAAAATGGGTGTAAATCCCATGCTGTCCCGCAACTGTAAATGAGGAGTTTTGTTTCCATTGACACAGAGTTATTACTCGTGAAGGTGAAACAAAATAATGATTCATGAGCCAGAATGCCTGCTTGTAAGAAGATTCATTGATGATCTACGAAAGATAGGGAGATGGATGGAGACTTACTTTTTGTAAGCTTATCTATCCTTATTCTTTTTGAATAAGGTTTTTTTATGCTTTCTTTTATCTAATAGTAGATGCTTTTGAACCAAGATAGGAGATAGGAGACAGAAAATGAGATTGACAAAGTATTTACTTCCTTTTGTACTTTTTTTGACTTTCAGTGTTCTTGCAGGTTGTACAAACACTAATACAGAAAAGGGAAAAACAACAACACAAACAAATGACGAAAAAATGATAACGATTGGATGGCCTTTAGATGTCGGTCCATTAAACCCTCATACATATTTACCTAATCAAATGACTGCACAAGCAATGGTCTACGAATCTTTGGTTGAGTATAACGATGATGGGACTATTACACCTAAGCTAGCAGAAAGTTGGGACATTTCAAAGGATAAGACTTCTTACATTTTCCATTTAAGAAAAGACGTTAAGTATTCAGACGGAACTGCTTTTAATGCGGATAATGTCATTCGTAACTTCGATGCCATACTAGCAAATCGGGAAATACATTTTTGGATGGGCATGGTCAACCATATTGTTGAGGTTGTAAAAGAAGATGATTATACAATTCGTTTGCAATTAGATGAACCTTATTATCCAGTATTAAACGAACTGGCCTTTGTACGTCCATTCCGTTTTTTAGGGGATAACGGATTCCCTGAAGGAGATGCGACGCAAGATTCCATCAAAGCACCAGTTGGTACAGGTCCATGGGTATTAACAGATTACAAAAAAGATGAATATGCTTTATTTAGTCGCAACGAAAACTATTGGGGGGAAAAACCTCTCTTAGAACAAATTAAAGTAAAAATCATCCCTGATTCTGAATCGATTTCGTTGGCATTTGAAAACGAAGAGTTAGATTTAATTTATGGTCGTGGCATCATTAGTTTAGATAACTATTCGTATTTAAAAGATAGTGACAAATATAAAACAGCTACCTCTGAACCATTGTCTACAAAAGCGTTATTATTCAATACGCAGTCAGGACCGTTAGCAGAATTAAAGGTACGTCAAGCCATTCAATATGCTATCAATAAGGAGCAAATGGTTGATAGTATTACACATGGTACAGAAAAAGTGGCCGACACACTATTTTGGGATGCAATTCCTTTTGCCAATATTGATTTAGAACCAATCTTGTATAATCCAGAAAAAGCGCAACAGCTACTTGATGAAGCTGGGTGGACATTACAAAAGGGCGATAAAATTCGTTCAAAAAACGGACAACCATTATCATTGGATTTAATCTATATCGCAACAGATGCCATTCAAAAACCAATGGCTGAGTTGATGCAAGGGGAACTAGCAAAAATAGGGGTACAGTTGAATCTAGAAGGTGCAGATGTAATGGTTGGCCTTCAAAAATTAATGGATAATCAGGTGGATATTAATTTTTGGCGTACAAACGGACCACCAACAGATCCACATGGCTTTGCTAATGAATCAGCTACACCAAATGCTAGTGGTGTTTATGAAGCAAAATTAGGTTTACCAAACGCCAAAGAAATTGATACTAAAATTCACCAATTATTAGTTGGAACAGATGAAGAGGAACGAGTGCAGCTCTATACGGATATTTTAACTATGTTCCATGATCAAGCACTTTTCTATCCGATATCTTATGAAACAAATAACGTGATTTATCAACCATATATGAAGGATTTTGTGCCTCGTGCATCTGAATATGATATTCCATATGCACAAATGGATACAGAGTAATACAAGTAGAAGAGAGAGTGTCTTACAAAGACAGCTCTCTCTTTATCATAGGATTGGGTAGGAGGTGACAGCATGTACGAATCGACATGGATGTTTTGTTTAAAAAGAATTTTAACGTTACCGTTTGTATTATTAGGGGTATCTATATTGACGTTTGTATTTATTCGCTTCGTTCCAATAGAGCCTGCGGAGGTTATTTTAAGATTGGCTAAAGTTACGCCAACGGAAGAGGCAATCCAGGCATTACGTGAGGAACTTGGGACAGACAAACCTTTACTTATTCAATATCTGCTATGGTTAATAGGAGTTTTGCAGTTTGATTTTGGTACTTCTTTTGTTAGTAAATTACCAGTGGCACATGAGCTATTCGCTAAATTACCAGCAACTATCGAATTGGCTGTTGCTGCATTTGTGCTCATTCTTGTTTTTAGTATCCCATTAGGTATGATAAGCGCACTGTATAAGTGTGCCATAATCGATAAAATAATTAGATTGTTTTCTATCTTGAGTGTATCAATTCCAACATTTTGGTTAGGTTTTTTATTACTGTATCTATTTAGCTTAAAATTTGGTATTTTCCCGACTAATGGGAAGGGGACACTTGCTCATCTTGTTTTACCTGCGCTAACACTAGCCTTACCGACAATTGGATTATTTGTTCAGTTAATTCGTGCAACGATTATTGAAGAATTGCATAAGCATTATGTTCAATACGCTCAGTTAAGAGGATTAAAAAATTCTGTCATACTCATGCAACATGTAATGAGAAATGCTGCGATAACGTTGACTACGATGCTGGGCTTGACACTTGGTAATTTACTCGGTGGTGCGGTAATTGTGGAGCAAGTCTTTAGTTGGCCAGGACTCGGTAGGTTTTTAATTGAATCGATTATTAATCGGGATTACCCGGTTGTTCAATGCTATGTTCTAATTATTGCCGTCATCTATGTACTTTCTAATTTATGCGCCGATGTATTACATCGGGTATTGGATCCTCACCTGATGATGAAGGGCAGGAGAGATTGAAGTGAGTCTAGTAAAGAAACTAAGTCATGTAAATTATAAAAAATCGTTTAGTTTAACAATACTTGTAATCATTGGTTTGTTGGGGATTTTTGCACCATTATTAATGCCCCATGACCCTTTTGCAGTCGATATTACAAGGCGATTTTTAGCTCCTACTTGGCAATATCCATTAGGAACAGATCATTTAGGAAGATGTGTCTTTTCTCGAATACTTTTAGGTATTCGCTATTCTTTAGGATCAGCTCTTTTAATTCAAATGATAGCGATTATACTAGCTATCTTTCTAGGAGCATTTGTTGCTTTAAAAGGAGGTATGATAGATTTCCTATTCATTCGGATATGTGATATTTTATTAGCTTTTCCTACACTTGTACTAGCATTTGGGCTTTTAGGTTTATTAGGTCCAAGTTTGAAAAATGTGTTAATTGCACTTATTTTTACGCAGCTTATTTATTATTCAAGAATGATAAGAAGCTTATTTATAGGGATGAATGAAAAAGTATTTATTCAAGCAGCTAGAATTAGTGGAACTACAGGAGTCGGTTTAATCGTACGTCATTATGTCCCCAATGTGCTACCTATCATCGTAACAATGGTTGCACTGGATGTAGGGAAAGTCATTTTGGAAATTGCCGGCTTTTCATTTATCGGACTTGGCGTACAGGCCCCCATCCCTGAATGGGGAATGATGGTGAACGAAGGGAAGCAGTACATTCGCCAACATCCTGAATTAATGCTTTATCCGGGACTTGCCATTGTTCTGGTTGTTCTATTGTTTAATCGTTTAGCAAGTAGTCTGAAGAAATTTGAGTAAAGGGGAAGTTATGGACAAAGAGAAAGTGTTAGAAGTGAAAGATTTAACGGTGAAAATCGGCGAAAAAAATGTATTGTCCTCTATTAATATGACTGCCTATAAAGGGCGTGTCTTAGGAATTATCGGGGAAAGTGGTAGTGGAAAAACAATGCTTTGCCATGCCATGATGCAAACACTCCCATCTTTGGCGCAGATTACACAAGGTCAAGTTCTATATAGACAAAAAGATTTACTGGCTATGACAGCTTCTACATTAAGAGCTTATCGTGGAAGGCATTTGTCTATGATTATGCAAAATCCAGCCACTGCCTTCGATAGTATTCAAACAATTGAAAAGCATTTCCTAGAAACATTAAAAGCTCACTTTGTGATGACTAAAAAAGAAATGAGACAGATTGCAATTGATACCATGTATAAGGTCAATTTACCCAACGCAGATGAGCTATTGCACTATTATCCATTTCAATTAAGTGGTGGCATGTTACAGCGAGTGATGATTGCTTTGTCATTGGCGATACAATCCACCCTATATATTGCAGATGAGCCAACGACAGCTCTAGACACAGTCAATCAAAAACAAGTGTTAACATTATTTGATCGTATTTGCTCAGAAACGGGGGCTGCTATTATTCTTGTGACTCATGATTTAGGTGTGATTGCTGAACTGGCTGACGATGTTGCCGTAATGTATAAGGGAGAAATTATTGAGCAGGCAAATGTCTTTGATTTTTTTGATGCCCCTCAGCATCCTTATACAAAAAAACTTTTACAATCAAGAATTACTTTTTAGAGGTGAAAAATATGACACTACTAGAAGTGAAGAATATTGAGAAGTACTATTCTCAAAGACAGTTTATGTTTAGAAGAAAGCAGGAAGCACCTATAATACAAAAGGTGTCATTTTCACTTCGAGAGGGCGAGTGTTTAGGCATAGTTGGGCAAAGTGGTTCAGGGAAAAGTACATTAGGTCGCATTATTTTAGGTGTTGAGCGACCAACAAATGGTGAGGTTTTATTTCAAGGTGTCAATCTTTACGAAGCAACAAGCAAGGATAAAAAAATGGTACGGAGAGATTTGCAGGCTGTCTTTCAAAATAGCTACGATTCATTTAATCCGAAGCAAACGATTTTTGAAATATTAGAGGAACCATTACTTAATTTCGAACATTACAGCAAAATAGAAAGAAAACATAAAGTGATGGAATTACTAGACTGTGTGGAATTAGCGAACACCATTGCCCAACAATATCCTGCACAGCTTAGTGGAGGACAACAGCAGCGTATCAACATTGCTAGAGCGCTTGCCTTAAATCCTAAGTTAATCGTATTGGATGAGGCAATTAGTAGTCTAGACATGATACTTCAGAAACATATATTACAGTTACTTCAAACACTACAAAAAGAAAGAAAGCTAGCATATATTTTCATTTCCCATGATTTACAGGCGACACATTTTATGTCTGATCGAATACTAGTTATGCAACACGGTCAGCTTATGGAGGAAATCCAGAAAGGACAAACATGTCAACATCCCGTTTCTCAAGAACTTTACAATGCAATTTTGCCATCGCATCCACGGGAAAGAAATAAAATGAAATAGTAACAAGATGAAATAGTGAAGTATAAATCAAAAGAGCATGAAAACATGCTCTTTTGTTGTTAGGTCATTATATAAACGTTTTGGTCTTACTAAGGATTTAAAGTACGTTGATTAAAAAAAAACAACTTTTTTTACAAAGCATTACTGTAAAATCCCATATTTATTTTTTATTCGGTCTAGTTTTTCACTAATCGGTTTAGCTAACAATAGTAAAAAAATTACATTAGAAATACAGTAGATTATCATAAAAGGGACTGCAGAAGTCAATGCAAGTGCGTAAGCTTTCCAGCTAAAAACACCGTACATTGATATTGTTCCCCAAACATCCATACCAAACGAAAAAAATATGCCTGCAAAAATACCAAATAATATAAGTGGTATTTTTTTATGCATTAAACGAGTTTTACCTAACAAGCCAGCAATAAAACCAATCATTCCCCACATAAACATTTGGAAGGGTGTCCAAGGACCTTGTCCAAAAAACATATTGGATACTAACGCAGAAATTGCCCCTGTTAAAAAGCCTGCTTCTGCTCCAAGTGAAAAGCCAGTAATCGCTGTAATAGCTGCGACAGGTTTAAAGCCAGGTGTAACAACAAATAAAGCACGACCTGCCACTGAAATAGCAGACATCACTGCTATGACTAAAATTTCGCGTGGCTGTGGCTTTCTACGCTCAAATGAAAGGAAAAAGGGGACACACGCTAAAATCATAATGACAATCGATACAAAATAATATTTTCGATCAGCAAAAATTGTAATACCAGCATATAAAGAAAGTGGAATGAAAACTAGAATGACAATAAATGAAATAATTAATCGAATGTTTTTTTGCATAGAGTAACGACATCCTCACATGTAATCGCATTGCTCAATATATCTCTTGATATTCGATGCGCAGCAGTTGTATAAAAATTATTTCCACTATAAAATGCTCGTGGTTCGTCCTCTGATACGATACTACCATCGAAAAACAGAGCGCATCTATCGCTGTATTGTGCAGAAAATTCTATATCGTGTGTCACCATAATGATTGTTGTCCCTTTAGTTTGTAAATCTTTTAATATTTCTGCGAGCTCTTCCTTTGAATGTGCATCAAGACCTTTTGTCGGCTCATCTAGTAGCAGTATTTTAGGTTCTATTAATAAAATTTTTGCAAGCGCTAATTTTTGCTGCTCACCACCACTTAAATCATAAGGATGTCGATTTAATAAATGAGTTAAATTGAATAATTGAACAGTTTCTTGAATTTTTGCTTCTGTTACTTTATGTAATTGAGCCATGTCATTTAACTCTAGAAGTACTGTTTTTTGTACAAATAATGATTTCGGATTCTGTGGTAATACAGTTAAAAATTGTTGGTACAATTGTTTACTACTGTAGCTTTTCAGGGCTTTACTGAACAAAAATATTTTTCCATGATAAGGCTTTTGTAGCCCAGATAAAATAGCAAGAACGGTTGATTTTCCAGTGCCGTTTCCACCTATTATCGTTAAAAATTCCTGTCCCTTCACTTGCAAATTAAAATGATGGACAATATCCCTGCCTTTCTTTTCATACCGAAAAGCAACATCCTTTGCCTCTAATACAACATCTGATTTATTTTGAGTTATTGTATGAGGTGTGTGTAAGGGAGAACAGTTATATTGTTGGTTACTAAGCCAGCGTTGTCCCTCACGAATAGTAAGAGGAATAGGACCTATACCGTTTAGTAGGTGGAAAATCTTTGTAGCTGCCGGCAGTGCTGTAATCATAGCGTGATTTGCTGGTAAAGAGTTTAAAATTTCCTTAGGTGGGCCATCAAATAAAATACTGCCTTCATCCATAATAAGTACGCGATCAGCAAGAGGCAACACTTCTTCGAGACGATGCTCAATTAAAATTATCGTAATACCTAATTCTTTATTTAAACGATGCAATGTCTGTATAAACTCCAATGCAGCTATTGGATCTAATTGTGATGTTGGCTCATCTAACAGTAGCAATTTGGGCTGCATCACCATAATGGAGGCTAAATTTAATAATTGTTTTTGTCCGCCAGAAAGCTCGATTGTTTTTTGATGAAACCATTTTTCAATACCGAAGAAATTGGCCATTTCGGCTACCCTGCGGCGAATTGTTGGTGAATCTAGACCTAGGCTTTCTAGTCCAAAAGCAAGTTCATGCCATACTTTATCTGTAACAATTTGATTATCAGGATTTTGAAATACATAGCCAATGTCAGTAGCAGCTACTTCAGCATTTAGCTTCTCCAAGTCACAATCTTTGTAGAAAATATTACCCGTCACCGTGCCATGTGGGCGCAATTCTCGTTTGAAATGGCGAAGCAATGTACTTTTCCCACAACCAGATTGGCCTATTAACACGATAAACTCGCCTTGCTGAATAGTTAGATTAATATTTTTTAAAATAGGAATTGCTTCATTAGGATAAGTAAAGCTTACATTGTCGATTTTAACGATCGCCATTTTAATGCCCCCCAGATTTCAAATACTAATGGAATAGAGAGTAGAATGACATAGCTAATATAAAACAGAATGCTTGCTATATCCCATTTAACTGCTCCGAAAGTTGGATAAAAATAATATGTGGTTGTACCAATAAAGCTTGCAACTAAATTGCTAAAAAAAAGCAATATAATCATTGCCAAAACAAAGCCGTCACGACGCTCGAAAATAAAAATAGAAAAGGCAGTCCGCTTTTTGACACCGTAACCACGAGCTTTCATAGAATCAGCCGTATCAATGGCGTTATCCAATGCCCATGTAATCAAAATTGATAAAATTTGCACGGTACATTTAATACGGTGCCATAGTGAGCCAGTTGTAAAATCCATGCCAATTACTTTTTGCGCTTGTACAATTTGCGTTAACTGATGTCTAAAGCGCGGAACTAATCGCAATGAAATCGACAATGTTAATGATAAAGATGGCGATACTTTTCCAAACAGATAAATAAACTTATCAGATGTCATCATGACATTGTAGCAGCTGAACCATAGCATAATCGCTACAATCATTGTGGCGATTGCGATACCATACAAAATGGCCTCTACAGTAATGGCGTTACCATTTACATAAAGTAATACAAGTTGACCATTATGGCTAATCATTGGATTAATAATCGCCATTAAGAAAAACAAAGGTACATATAACTTCCAGTCCTTAAAGAAAAGTTGTCTGCGTAAAGCTATATTTAAGCTGATTGCTGAGAAAATTGTAATAGTTAAATAGATTGGATGCATAAAAATCATGGATAAGCCGATAGTAGCTACAAAAAAAGAAAAAAGTACGATAGGGTGAAATGTTTCAAATGTCTTCATTAGTTACCATCCCAATGATGTCCTAGGTCGCGACCTAAATCGACCGTGTAGTTCCATTCAATGACATCGCCATCTTTTAATACGTATTGATTGCAACCATAATTTGGATAAACACCATTTACTTTGTACATCCAGCCACTTAATTCACCAGCACTAAATTCATATAAATGATTAATACCTTCTACATAGACACTGTTATAAATATTTTCGTTTGCTCCTTGATATTCCATTTGAATTTTATGCTCCTTCGTTGCGCGCTGTAATACATCCCAAACAGTATCCTTCTCTGATAGTAGCTCGTATGTTGTTGTCTTTAAAATGATGCCGTTCTTGGGCACATATCTCTCACTTTGTAGGGAAGAGTCTAACTTTTCCCAATGCTTTAGTAATGTATCAACACGGATTGAAATTTTTACAGTGCGTTTTTTAGGTTCTGCATTTTTTTGCTTATCTGTAGATGAGTTAATTGTTTTTGTTTGTTGTTTATTATCAGCTTGTTTAGTAGTAGACAAATCAGTTATTGTACTTGGTAATTTGGTGTCTTCTTGCTTTTTGTCCGCTTCATGTTTTGGTTGTTGTTTTCCATCTATCGTTTTTTGCTGGGAATTTTTATCTATTTCCTCCAGTGGGGCCTTGTCACCTATCTCAGACTCCTTCACTTCCTGCTTTTCCTCAGCAGTGTCATTTTCTACTGAGGGAGTTTGTTCTTCCGCTTCAAGTTGTTCAGAGGGAGGGAGGGAGTCAGCGCTTCGGTCCTGATCTTCCATTTGCTCGAATTGCTCAACTGTTTGAATATTGCACGCAGTTAAAAATAGAGCTAACAACGATACGAGTAAGCAGTGTAAAATTTTATTCATATTATTCTTCAACAACCTTTAAGAAATTAATATACATTTTAGCTGCATGTGCACGAGTAATAAAATTAGTAGGATTAAACGAGCCATTTGCGCCCTGTGCTATGTCAAAATCATACAAGAAAGTAATTGCCTGCTGAGATTCCTTTGATAGCTCCGCAATATCATTTAATGGTGCAATGTTTGTTGGTATATAAGGTCTGCCTGTTTTATATGTATAGGCATTTGCTAGCATAACCGCTAATTCCTTACGTAAAATAGGGGAGGAAGGTGCAAACTTCTCCGACTTTACTAATAAATTTGCCTCGTAAGCAGCAGCAATCTCCTGTTTTGTTTCATCATTATAGGAGCTAATGTCTGTAAAAGGTGCATTTTTGGAACTTGTTAAATGAAGAGCGCGAACTAAAATTGATACAGCCTGAATACGAGATAAATTGTTATTTGGCCTAAATGTATTATCGTCATAGCCTTTTAATAATCCTTTAGCTACTGCAGCTTCGATATCAGACTTTGCCCAATGAAATTCAATATCCTTAAAGCTCACTTTAGTAGGGGGAGCTTTAGGATGATTTGACTGAACCTGTGTTGATGGTTTATTTGTTATTTTATCAGACGTATCATATAACTTTGTTTTGCTCTCAATCAGTCGGTTATATGCTGCTAATGTATAAGACGCCTGCTCTGTTGCCATACCATTCGATACGGATTCTGTTAATACATGCTTGAAGCCGCCATCTTTTACATTATAGAAGGTGAAAAAGCTCGTAAATAACTTATGAAAGCGCTGATCTTTGTTGGCATCAATATTTAAACTAGCAAGTGCTGTAATAACTTGTGCTACACTTTCTAAGTTTGTTGTTCCCCAGCTTTGGTAACTACCATTAGCTCCTTGTAAGTTATTTAATGTATCAAGTGCTTTATTAATAGATGCCTTAACATCCTCTCTATCCCTATAAGTTGAAAGAGCTTGAATAGCCATTGCTGTCATATCTGGATCAGCTTTCACTCCTGATAAATTCCATCCACCATCAGGCAATTGCTTTGATAGTATATGTTGAATAAGTTTTTCGCGTGTAGTTGTTGCTTTTTTAGGAAGCTCGAAGCCCCATGTGTCTAAAGCGATTAAGGCAAAAAAAGCACCATTTGTGCCTTGCCATACTACTTTGTCAAAGTCACTTAATTTTTCTACTAAATTAAAGCCGCCTACATTTGTAGGGTCTTTACCGATAGCAGTGAGTGCAATAATTAAACGAGAATAATCAGTATACTTACGATTGTGTAAATTACCCTTTACGGATTGTACATGCTTCGTGACATTTTCATAATATTTATCATAATAGCCTTTCGGAACATTATATTCACCACGTGTAAGTGCCATAATAATCCACTCATCACCAAAAGAAGGGTTTGGTGCTTTATTTACTAAAAACTGACCTGTTGTATCATAAGCATCTACTGTTGATACTTGCTGTGCAGAGACTGGAACCACAATTAACAACAAAGCAAGTACCATTATAAACATCGATAATTTTTGTTTCATTTGAAAAACAACCTCCATTCTATAAAAGATACTAACCCAAATGCTGTGATCACTTGGGTTAGTAAGGAAAATTACATGATGCCTGCGATATTTAACGTACGTTTTAAAATTTTTGCTGTTTGTCCACGTGTTAAAGAAGCACGTGGATCAAATGAACCATCCGGCTTACCTGTCATAATATCCAGGCTATTTAATAGCTCGATATAAGGCAAGTATTCAGCGCTAATATTGCTAGCGTCTGTGAAATTAACCTCTCCTGTGGCTTTCACATCAGCATTTAAATATTCTAAAATGCGTGCCATAAATGCCGCTGCTTGTTGGCGTGTAATCGGAGCTTCAGGATTAAATGTTGAAGAAGTTGTGCCTTTTGTAATACCTGCCTCGAACAGAGCTTGAATATCTGTTGCATACCATTTGCCTTCTGTATCGTTAAATGGATTTTCACCTTTTGCCTGTAAACCAAGTGCACGGCTGATTAATACTGAAAATTGCGCACGAGTAATTGGTTTATATGGCTCAAACGTCTCTGGTGTAGTTCCTTTGATTACAAGACGGCTCGCTAAAAATTCAATTTCTTCTTTATTAGCTAAATGGGCAATATCGTTAAATGTTACTGTACTTTCTGTTACAACGAATGTACCACTAGATTTTGTGAATAGAACAATTTCACCGTTCACAATTCTATGTGGAACAGGCTTGTATTCACTACCATCAAGCTGTAAAACGACCATATTCGGTTTTAACTCGTTGGCAAGTAGCGTAACTTTTAAATATTCTTTATCTATAGTAATTGACTTTGTTTTACCATTAGTAGCCTCAATACCGAATTTGACAGTGAATTGTTTATTTTTAGCTTCTTTCGTTACCGAGGCAATTATTTGCTCACTTTCTGTAAGCTTAATTCTAGTAAATATAGAAGTTGGAATTTCTATTTTGAAATTATTTTTGCTTTGAATAACAAACTTTTGTACATTCTTTTCAAGATATTCTTTAATATGTTTGGATGTAATAATTGCTTTGTTACTACCATCTTCAATAGTAATTTCAGCAACTGGATTATCTACATTTCCTCTGTTTCCTTTGTTTTCTTCATTTCCTTTATTCCCTTTATTCATTTCTTCAGCGCATTGTGCTTCTACGCCTGTACAATTATTTTCTGTCTCTTTGCAATTTTCTGTATTTTTACCCTTGCATTTTTCTTTGTTTTCTTCAGCTGGAGGGCCACTTTTTTCGCTTCCATCTTCTACATATCCACCGACATCTTTACCTAAATCGGTCGTATAAAGCCATTCAACTGAATCACCAGGTGATAGTGTGTAAAGTGCCGCAGAATAAGAAGGGTATTGACCATTTACACGATACATCCAACCACTTAAAGGACCTCGGTCAAATTCATAAACACCCGCAATTCCGTCAATATATGTTCCATATTCTGTTTGACGATAGCTTAAGGCAACACTGTTTTCCGATGTTACTCGTTTTAAAACGTCAAAAGCAGTTTCACCAGCAAATAATTTAGTTGATGTTGATTTTAATGGCACTTCAGAAGACGAAATTCGAATTGAGAATGTCGTATAACCAATTTCTTCATTATCAGAAGGTTGTCCATCAGGGTTAGAAGGTTGATTTCCTTTATCATCTGGGTTGGAAGGTTCTTCTCCATCGCTTCCATTGTCAATATCTCCTGGATTATTTCCAGTATTATCTGACTTTGTATCTGACATATCGTAAAGAGCAGTTTGATTATTTAATAAACGGTTGTATGCTGCTAATGTATAGCCAACCTGAACCGTTGCCATGCCATTTGCTTTGTTTTCGATTAATACATGTTTAAAGCCACCATCTTCTGAGCTATATGTCATGATATTAGAAATGACTTTATTAAAACGATTATCGTTGTTAGCATTTATCCCTAAGCTTGCTAGAGCAGTCACAACCTGTGCTGCACTTTCAGCATTTTCAAAGTTATCTGACTTATATCCGCCATTAGGTAATTGAATAGCTGCTAATGTATCAATTGCACGATTAACGGCTGTTTTTACTTCTGCATTACTTTGATAGTATGGAGCGAGTGATTGAATGACCATTGCAGTGATATCAGGGTCAGCTTCAGTACCAGCATAGGCAAAACCTCCATCGTTTAATTGCCTTTGTAAAATATATTTAATTAATTTTTCACGTGTTGTTGTAGCTGTTTTAGGTAATTCAAAGTCCCATGTATCGAGTGCAATTAAAGTGAAGACCGCAGAGTTGATGCCTTGACGTGTTACAAAATTAAAATCTGTTAATTTTTCAACTAAATTATAGCCTGCGACATTTGTAGGATCTTTCCCGATAGCTGTAAGAGCTATTATTACCCGAGAGTAATCTGTTGCTTGAGAGGCGATTACGCCACTGTTTGATTTTACATGATTCTCTATATTTTTATAATATTTACTATAATAACTATTTGATAAATTGACATAACCACCACGTGCAAGTGTTAAAATAGTCCACTCTGATTGATAGACAGGCTGCGGTGAGCTTGATACTAAATATTGACCAACAGAGTTGTAGGCTTTAATCGTTGTTGGCTTCAATTCTACTAATCGCTTTTGTAAAGCCTCTAGCTTATTATAATTTGATACAGATTGTTTTTCTTGAGCTGACAAATTATCATAGGCTTGTTGTGTTGCATTAACTTTCAAATGATCCGCCCATGTAATCGAATCTATAGGGGGGAGCACGTTAATTTTAAATATCACATCTTGAATCCGAGGGGCTGTTGTGAAAATGTTTTCTTTATCTACAAGCTCTTGATAATTATTTATTTTAGTTTTTTGATTTTTATCTAAGGCATTGTATGTTGTCCGAGCTTCTTCTAATTGTTTTTTTGTTGCCTCATCAGCAATCTGAATTGTTTCAGGAAGAGAGTCAATTAAATATAAAACATATTCAATTTCTTTATCTACAAGATTTTGGTAATTTATTACATTTACTTTTTGCTGTGCTGGTATTCCTTTGTATATTTTACGAGTAGTATTGAATAGTGAACCTAACTTTTCATTGCTTATTTCTAATGACGAAATAGTAGAAATTAAAAGTCCGACGTATTTCAGTTCCTTCTCTATTAAGATAGCCTCTATTTGCACTAGTTTCTTTTTTTCATTTAGTAGTAAAGTGTTCCATTTCGTACGAGCATTTATTAATTGTTGAGCAATTGTTTCATCTAATGTATCAAATGAAGGAATAGAATTAATGAAGGCTTCTACCAGTTGGCCTTCTTTTTCACCAAGTTTGTTATTGTAATTACTTATTAATGCTTTTTTCTTTTGATCTAGTGTTAATGCACTATATGTTTTACGAGCTGCTGTTAATTGTAGTTCTGCTACCTCATCAGCAACTATAATTTCTGGGAGGTTATTCACCAAATTTATAAAGTTTTGTTCTTCAGGTGTAATAACATATATATTAACTGCCTTAGATACTTCACCAACTTTTACGTAAATCTGAGCATCCCCAATTGAAATCGCTGTAACTAATCCTTGATTGTCAACTGTTGTAATTGTAGGAGCACTCGATGACCATTCAATTAGGGTACTATCTTCTGTTGTTGAGCTAGCTACAGCAAGTTGCGATGTTTCTCCAATTGTTAAAAATAAAGGTTCTGTCGTATTTAATTGAATATCACTAATTGTATTCGGCGCATTCTCTATTAATGGCGTCATAGTTAATTGTTCATTTGGATTGTCTAATTCTGTGTTATTTATGTCTGAAGTGTTTTGCTCGTATGTTTCTCCTTCAAGATGCTGTGCTTTGCCAGTGGCAGCAGGGGATAATAGCGAAAATATTAAAATAAAGATAATGACTAAATGTATTTGCTTTTTAAAAATATCCATTTGAAAACTCACTTCCTTTAGAGATGTTGCTAGTAATATCTAAAAAAACAATAGTACTGAAAAAGTGCATTTCTTTAAAATGGATTCACTTTTTCAGTACTTAATTACTTAGTTATTGGGTGTTACGTCAATAGTTAATGGTTCACTTGTTGAACCACCAAGTAGTGCATTTGCAGAGGCTGTAATCGAGATACCACCTTCTGCAGCTTGACCAGAAAATGTGATAACTGCTTGTTGATCTGTGTTGACAGTAATTGATTGAGCTGTTAACGCTGTAGTACCTGTGTTAATTGTCCAATTAGCAATATTAGAGGCATTTGTTAGAAATAGGTCACCCGTTAAATCCACAGTAACCTTTGGATTTATTTGTCCTACATCCACTGTGCTAGCAGTGCCCAGCTTAGCCCATGTCGTATAATAAATATGAACTTTATCATCAGGCTCTAATTTATAAGCATCTAAACCAACAGTTGGGCTAATACCATTTACAGTGTATACCCAACCATCCCAACCATTTAAGCTGCCACTAGCTCGCCCATCAACAGATTCAAGATAAGGACCATAGATAGGATGAATAGTAACTATATATGGAATACCGTTTGCTGTTAATGTATTTTCCATTAGTGATAATGCCGTAGTTCCAGTTGAGACAATCTCTGTTGTTGCTGGTAGGATGGAGCCATATAAACCGTCAACAGCTAATTGGACATCGAATGTTGCAATTTGTGCCTCTTGTTTTGTAGGTTGTAATACTGTTGTTGCACTTGCTGTCGGTGATAATAGCGAAACAGCTAAAAGAAAAGCGAACGCTATATGCCACCATTTTTTAAAAGTAACCATTTTGAAAACCTCCTAATTTTATTGTAGTGAAAGTTTTTGCGATTAACTCCAATAAAAAAGATGCTTCTCTTAAAAAAGGGAAGCATCCAAGGTAAACAGAAAAGGAGCATAATAAAATAATATGCCTGTCCATCTATTTGCCGTAAGTTCTCCTAGCTTCCGAAGAGAGTTAATACGATGGAATAAAGGCAGGTCTCCTGGCTCGTGTATCCTATTCAGAACCTTCCCATCTACTGGGGGCATTTTTCCCCGTTTGACAGTGGTATTTTCTGTAGTCATCTACACTTACAGTTGCGGAAACAGCTTCGGCTTTGCACCGAATTCCCTATTAAGCTCTTAAAAGAGCACCTTTATTCTGCAATTGCTATTCACTTGATGTTTAGTTTAACATATTTTCCTCATTTTCCAAATAGTTAAATAAAAAGGATAGATATTCCTTATCGAATAATGGAGTTACCTCCATTATTTTTGTTTATGTATATAAGTTATAATCGCAAGAAGAAACCGATAGATATCCCACTCTTCCGATTGTTAAAGCTATTACAAGTTATGTAGTAGATCGCAATATTGAGAAAAACTAGGGACAGATTTCTAAAATATTGTAGGGAAGAGAAGGGAGATAAGCTTTACTACTCAGGGAATATGAAGCTTTTTGAGGAGAAGCAGTTATCTTTAAAGATAATCCTATGAAATTTATCAATCAGGAAGTTTCTTTATTTTTTTATGATAAACAGAAGGTAAAATCATAGCATATAGTACATTTTCTTATCATATATATTATACATTGAAGTGTAATAATGATATTTTATAAATAGATAGACTTTTCACTCAATTTAAAATAAGTAAGGAGTGTTGAATTTGATATCTTTTTCTAAACCAGATGTAGAACAGTTTTTACGAACATTTTCGATTGGTGATTTTGCGGTGAGTCCAGATGAAAAACAGCTAGTTTTCAGTACAAATTTAAGTGGCAAGTATAATTTATGGGCGATGAATTTACCAAATACGTTCCCGACACAGCTTACTTTCATTGACCAAAGCTGCCAAGGGCTTATCTATGACAAACAAGGACGGTTTATCATTGCTGGTTTTGACAGGAATGGGGACGAAAATACGCAATTTTATGGAATTCCACTTCAAGGTGGAACAATGAAAAAAATTATTTATGAAGAAGGAACTCGCAATTCTGTGCCCATTTTATCTGAAGATGGGAACAAGCTTTATTATACATCTTCGAAAGAAAATCCAACATATTTAAATGCATATGTCTATGACTTGGTGACAGGTGAGGAAAAAACAGTTCTTGTGGGAAAAGATGCGCCCACTTTTTTACTCGATTTTAGCCCGAATGAAGAGGTAGCCCTCTACTATAAACATTTTGCTAATACGAATACACTACTATACGCTAAACGAGGAGAGGAGCATATTCTCCTGACTCCGCCAACAGATCAGCAACATACGGTCGGTGACGCAGTGTTTGTATCCGATAACCTCATCTATTTATTAACAAATTACAATGCTGATTTTACGTATTTGGCTTCCTATAATTTAGAGACAAATGAGTTTGTAAAATTGAAAGATTTAGAGAATGAAAGCTTTACTACGTTGAAATATAACAAAGAAAAGCAGTGTCTGTATGTCATCAGTGAAAAAGGTGTAGAAGATCATTTGTATAAGCATGATTTGTTATTGAATAATTGGGAAGAACTCGATTCACCATGCAGTATTATTGAAAAACTTATCGTCACAAAATCCGGTAATTTGTATTTATTAGGAAGAAGTGCGACGAAGCCACATAATATCTATTATTTTAAGGAAAATGGATGGACTTCTTTAACGGAATACACAGTTCCAGGCGTAGATCAAAGTGAATTAGTGGAGCCAGATGTGATTACGTATTCTTCCTTTGATGGACTTGAAATAGAGTCCTTATTTTTCAAAGCTAACAAAGAAAATGATAATGGTGAAATCATTTTTTGGCCGCATGGTGGCCCGTAAGCCGCAGAGCGAAAATTTTTTAGAGCTTCCTTCCAATTCTTTTTAAATAATGGGTATAGCATTTTTGCGCCAAATTTCCGTGGATCAACAGGCTATGGATTAGCTTTCACAAAAATGGTAGAGGGAGATTGGGGACACGGTCCAAGACTTGATAATGTAGCTGGTCTCGACTGGCTCATTGAAAATAATTACGCGAAAAAAGGCAATATTTTATTGATGGGCGGAAGTTACGGAGGATACATGGCCTTATTGCTCCACGGTAGACACGCTGATTATTTCAAAGCCGTCGTGGATATATTTGGTCCATCTGATTTGTTCTCATTTATCAACTCAGTTCCTGAAGACTGGAAGCCCATTATGGATCAGTGGGTGGGAAACCCGGAAAAAGACAAGCAAAAACTCATTGAATACTCACCAATTACTTATTTAGAAAACATGGTGAAACCAATGCTAGTTATCCAAGGAGCCAATGACCCGCGTGTTGTAAAAGAGGAATCTGATCAAATCGTGCAGGCTTTAAAAGATAAAGGTCGTGAGGTCGAGTATATGCTTCTTGAAGACGAAGGACATGGCTTTTCTAAAAAAGAAAATGAAATTGCTGTTTATCAAAAAATCCTGTCATTTTTGAATCAGTTCGTTGAATCTAAAGTGAAAGCATAATGATACGTATGATAAAAGAAAAATAAGCCCAACTGGGAAAAAACCTAAAGAGTATTAACAATTCTTTCTTTAAGTAATGAGGGCGTAAGTTGATGGAAATATTAGTTGAAGTGAAAAAAGACTAGATTCTACATCAGTAGACCCTAGTCTTTTTCCATTTATCGTCCGTTTATAAGGGCAAAGAGAACATTGTATGTGCTAGTGCACGAATTTAAATCCTCATTCTCGGCAAATCATTTTAGTTTAGATAATATAATACTAGCGAGGGAATATATGAATTGCTCCTGGAGTTACAAAGCGAAACACCTAGTTGCTGCGACTGCTTTTTTTACGTTAAACAAACGAGTACAGAGCGAGGCATAATTAGATTTTCGTATTGAAAATCCCCCTGACCAACGTCAGGGGGATTATTGAGTGACTAAGCATTCGCAGTCCATTTCTGTTTTGTACAGCATAAAGCCGCATTCTCATGTTGAAAAATGCGGCTGTTTCAAAAAAGTCGTTTGTTTGAGTCAACTGTGTATAGTAGGTGGAAATTAGTTACTAATTAATGGGTGATCGACAAGGACCTACTTTTATACCAAGGGAATTGTAATGTTCTTTTATGTTAATAATGGCTTGATAATGTGTCACTTCGTCAATTAGTTGATTTATTTTATGAACGTCAACTGGTTTTTTCATTAGTAGGTCATTTAAAATTTGCTTGATTTCTTTAGGGTAAACATTGCCTACCATACTGGAAAGTCCATTGCAGCCACCGAGTATTTTTTCTATGAGGTCAACATCTCCTCCAGCAAACATAATGAAATCATCGGGTAACTGTGTATTTTTATGACGCTTCACATTGTACTCTTCTTTAAGGCCGATAAGGTTCGGGTGTTGTTGAGAAACAAGTTCATCCAGGGATTCAACACTTAGGTTAAATCCAGTTCGGGCAGGATTATTATATAGCACAACTTTTTTAGTAGTATGTGTTAGCAATTCATTAACATAAGCAATGGCTTGTTTTTGTGATGGTTGAATATAAAGTGGAAACTGGACAAGAATGGCATCAAAAACAGATTTCTCAAGTGCTTGAATTAGTTTTATCGCATCTCTCGTTCTCGCACCTGAAACACCAAACATTAGTTCAATATTTTGAAAGTTTTGCTTATTAAAGTAATCAATGATTTGCAATCGTTCATCAATGCTCATTGAATTTTGCTCACCGGTAGAACCAGATACAAGTAGTGACTCAATTCCGTTATTCTTTAAATGTTCAACAATGGGGTTGAAACCTTCTAAATATAAGCTTTCATCATCATGAAAGGGGGTTGGAATAGCAACATTTAGATTTTTCATCAATTATATCCTCCAATTATTTACCCAATAATATTAATATAGAACCAACGTAATACCACCACTTTGTACGGATAAGAGGAGGAACTATCTCTCCACGTGTGTTCACGAATCCGTACAAACTTATTGTCAGAGGTATGAGTAAATTCATTGCTGGCAGGAGCTTGTTATTTTACTTTTCTGGTAAAATATCATTCTTATTCGTGATATTTTCTTTAACAACATGTTTTGCTCCTGACCCAACAGGTTCTTCCAAAAACCATGTCCCCATACCGGAAACAGTAGGTACATCCTGGATAGTATAAAGAACAGCATTTTCATGATCAGACGTATTGCAATGTTCGTGTGAAAGCCAAGCAGGAGATACAAATACATCGCCTTTTTCCCACTCAATTTTCTCGCCATTAATGATACTATAGCCTTCTCCTTCAAATACAATAAAGATAGCCAAATTACTGTGTTTGTGTGGGTTATTATGTTCACCTGGCGCCAATACTTGGACCACTGCGTTTATAGTAGGGGTCACACCGTATTTATCACCAGTATCTTTATTTATCAGCGAAACTGCGCCTCTGCCATCACCCATAAAATCGCTAGACAATGAATCATCTAATTGTGCCTTTATATCTGTTCCTTTCCAAATACAAGGACGAACAGTCGGCTTGGTACTTTTTTGTAAAAAATCTTTGTAACTAATAATATCCGTTCTTTGATCGCTCATTTTAATAACCTCCTAGGTTTTTTGAGAATTTTTTAACCTTCCTGTGCTTCCATCGCCCTATCAAATCTTAAAGGCACCTCCTTTCAAGACTAAGTGAATTTAAAGCAATACAGCGTTGGAAAGGGAAACCCACTTTATTAAATACTGTTATAAACTGGGCTTGTAATTACAGTTTAGGGCACCTCAAACCATAGTTCAATTCAATTATTTATATAGTAATAATAGGTTAAAACTATGATACAATACATATTGCCATAAATTGATTTATGAGGGGGACCCTAGAATGGAACTAAGACAACTTGAATATTTTCGTTCAGTATGCCAGGAACTTCACTTTACAAGAGCTGCAGAAAAGATTGGAATTTCCCAACCATCTTTAAGCCAACAAATTCGCCTATTGGAGCATGAGATTGGAGCACCTTTATTTGATCGAATTGGTAAAAAGACGGCACTTACAGAATCAGGAAGACTACTTCTGAAGTATACTCAGAATATTTTCCATGAAATAGAACAAGCACAAACTGCTATAAAGGAATTAAACGGACTCCAAAGAGGAAATATTTCTATCGGAACATTGTTAACAGTTGAAAATTACCTAATTCCACCGACATTACTTAATTTTCATCGTTTATACCCTGCTATTAAAATTTCTGTGTTTGGACTACGCACGGAAGACATTAGGATAAGCTTGTTAGAAAATAAATTGGATATAGGGATTGTTTTTTTACCTATGAAAGATAGAGAATTAGAATCGATTTCTTTGTACAAGGAGGAACTGGCTCTTGCGGTACCCAATGGGCATCCATTAGAAGAACAGGAAATGGTCCATTTGGATGTTTTGCGGACAACATCGTCCGTTTTATTTCCTGAAAACTACTTTATAAGACAACTTATCAATAAATCTTGCAATGACTTGGGATTTCTCCCTCAGCCAGCTTTTGAAATAACAACGATGGAATCGTTAATTGACATGGTTGAAAAAGGAGTAGGAGTGACTATATTGCCTAAACCTTATTTAGAGTGCCTTAGCAATAATAAAATAACAGTCATTCCAATTGTAAATTCTAATCTTTCCCGAGAAGTAGGAATCGTCTATAGGAAAGATAAATATATGGGTGCTGC
Source organism: Lysinibacillus sphaericus (assembly GCF_002982115.1). GTDB lineage: Bacteria > Bacillota > Bacilli > Bacillales_A > Planococcaceae > Lysinibacillus > Lysinibacillus sphaericus. The sequence continues at coordinate 2,441,717 of NZ_CP019980.1, forward strand.
TACACGTATGTTTATTGAACAGCTAAAGGCCACCACAATTAATTTGAATTATTAAACCAATAAAGATACTGATTAAAGATTACCTAGTTGAACCTAACGAGGTGGTGTTGCAATGGATAACACGCTAAAACAACAATGAATTCTCTTAAGGTCCATTTGTTGGGAAGTTCCGAAATCAAAACCCCTTGATGCTCAAGGGGGGTTCCGAATTGTTCATTTTTATCGTTTATACATGATTTTAAAGCAAAATAGATATTATAAAGGTTGTCACTTAACGATCGGAAGTGGTTAGATTAAAAAAATAAGACAGAATAAAATTTGGGTAGGATAATGGATAAAAGAGGGATGAGGAGGATGCTTTAGATGTTGTCCAGCAAACAGTGCTACCGGCGATTGAGTCCATTCATCGTGAAGCCCAAGTTCGCTTAGTGTATCCATCCAATCTCTTTGTAATTCTATACAAAAAACCACTATGCAAAGTAAAAACAATTAAAGTATAGCTTTTTTTATCTATTTTTTATTAAACTAACAAAAATACTTGCAACATCTGTTTTAGTACTATATAGTACTAATTATGACAAAAGGAAAATTAATGAATCAAAAACGTGTAATTGAAGTCGCTGCAACATTATTTTTAGAAAAAGGGTTTGCTTATACAAGCATGGATGAATTAGTTCGTGTAAGCAAAGTTTCAAAGTCTAATGTGTATTATCACTTTTCTAATAAGGAAGAATTGTTGGATGGGGTTGTCGATTATTGGATTGCAATGTATCAAGCTGCAATTGATGGCTTACTATCTCAAAACCAATTATTAGTTGAAGATCGTATCCAACTGTTTTTAAAGCAATTATCACAAGGAGTACAAACGAGAGAATATAAGGGGGGCTGTCCATTTATTACGCTTTATATTCAAAGCCCTACAAATGCCTCAAAAGTAAAAGAAAAAATAGGTCTTTTTTTCGTAGGATTACAAACGAAAGTTTCTCTATTACTTAAACAAGGGGTAGAGAATGGTGAATTTAAAAAGACAATTAATATTGACGAGGTTGCATCTCTTTTTATTACAAATCTTGAAGGAGCGCTATTTATTTCAGAAACACTGAAGGATGCAACTGTAATCATGAAAACAGCAGATCATTTGTTTAACTTGCTTCGATAAAAGAAGCATTTTTTTTACACCAAATTAGTACTAAATAGTACTAAAAGGAGGATTTATATGAGAACAGTATTTTTAACTGGCGGAACAGGTTTTATTGGAAAGGAATTAGTGAAGGAATTAGCCAAAGAGCAGGTTACAATTCTTCTATTAGTGAGATCGAAAAGCAAAGCAACACGCATTTATCAAGAAAGAGGCATCTTAAATGAGGCAGTTATGCACTTTATTGAAGGTGATTTGACGAAAATAGACTTAGGTTTAAGTGCTGAAGATAGGGAGTGGGTATTGAAAACGGATGTGATTATTCACGCAGGAGGCCCCATGGATATTCAAGCGACAAGCAAAGAGGCTGCTTCCGTATTTTTGAATGGTGCCAAACATATTAGTGAATTCGCTAAAAACATCCACCAATTGAAGGGATTGCAACAATTTATTCATGTTGTAGGCTATATGAGTCCCTTTGATGATAAAAATAGCAAAATTGCGATAGATGTGTTTAAAGAAGGAAACAATTTTTTGAAAATAAAAAATCCATATGAGAGAACAAAGTTTTTAGCAGATCTTTATATCCGTCAGCAGGCATCAACAATAGGTTATCCGCTTTCAGTAATTAATCCACCAACTGTAGTTGGTAGTAGTAAAACAGGGAGTACCGAGCAAACAGGAGGCTTAGGCTTGCTTGTGATGAGTATGCGAAAAGGGCTCATGCCAGTAATTCCTGGAGGTAAGAAATATAGATTACCACTTATTGCAAACGACGAACTAGCAAAGTTTATTGTGCAGGTTTTCAGATTGGAGCAACCAACTATACAAACATATACACTTGTTGATGATAAGCAACACGATCAAAATATTTCACAATTATTAGATGTTATGTCAGAAAGTATGAATATGACTGCACCTAAAATCTCTGCCCCATTGCCATTTATGAAAGCACTTATGAATAGTGGCGTAAGCAAAATAACCAAAATTCCTGCTGATGGGCTAAACTTTATTACAAATCGAACATTTTCAAATGGTTCAGTGAAAAAGATTATGGGAGAAGATTGGTTTAAGGAGACAAATGTAATGAAATTTTCCCCAGCCGTAATAGCTGATCTGGATTATCGCATGATGTATCAAAATGGCCAGCACAGTCATTTATTTAAACGAACATTATGTTACAATACTACCATTTACCAATCACAAGGAGAGGGTAAACCGTTTATTTTATTACATGGTTTATTAAGTGATGGAGAGGATTTATTTCCTTTAGGGAAAGAGCTTCATGAAAAATCGGGTCGACCTGTATGGATTATGGACCTTCCGGGTTTGGGACGTTCTCCTTTTAAACGAGAGAAAAATCTTTTAAATATCTATTTGAATGTATTGAAGAAGTTATTGGAGAAAGCTACTAATGGTGCCCATCTAATTGGCCATTCATTTGGTGCGTATATTCTTTTGGAAGCATTAGTACAAAAGCACATAGATAAGAAGTATACAATTACTTTACTTCAGCCACCTGTTGCTATAAAAAAGGCTAAATCGATAAATGTTCCTCAATTTATGAACAAATGGACATTGAAAATGGCAACTACTAAATTGATAGAGCGTTATTTATTAAGTAATGGTTTATTTGAAAGTACGGAGAGTATCCCTGAACATTACATTGAAAAAATTACTAGCAGTTTTACTTCTCCTAGAATTTTAAATACTACTGTTCAGCTTAACAGTTTACTATTGAAAAACGTTCAAGGTGATTTCAATGAAGTAACAAAGTATAACCTTCACATTATTTGGGGGGATTATGACAGAGGCTATTCTGCTCCTTCGCATCTTGGTAAGGTTGATTTTGTTCCATATGGACATCATTTTCCTCTTAACCATCCGAGTGAAACGGCTAATTTGGTAATAAAAAATAGTAGTACTAGCACATGAGAGTGTATATCCGTATCCTAAGGTAGTAAAATGCGAATTGAACAAAGTATTGCTCTTTACGCATGGCATGTAATTACCCTTATCTTGACAAAGGATAAAGACTTTTATTATGCGCTGGGAGAGTAATCGAGATGGGCAACGGTACGCGTTTCTGAATCTCGATACGTCTCATAGCTCTAATATTATTTTGAAAATTAGTAAATTACATCAGTTGAAGCATTAAGAAAAGATAAAGAAAATTCAATAAAATGAGGTGCAAGACAGCTCCTTTTTCTTTATTGAGCTAAACCAGCTATAGAGGGTTAATTGTTATTCAATTAAAGGGCGCGATTATGGAACAAGGAAAAGCGTCTTTTTTACGAAAAAAAAGATTGAGTCGAACGTCTTCTTTTGAAATAATTGGTACTAATCTAATTAAAGGATTAAGATTCGTTAGAAAAGAATTTTTAAAATACAGGGGGTCGCCCATGGATAAAAATGAATATATCTCACTATTCCACAAAGAACTTCGACAAGAGGCTCGAGTAAAAGGTTACATAAGAGAGGAAACAGAACATGTCGTGCGTCACATTTCACAGTTTGGTGAAAAAGGGTTCATTATCTCATCTAATGTAAACGAAAGTGATGTAAGAGAAATTATTAAGAACGAGTTAAACTATTTTAGTAACCTTGAACAAGATTTTGAGTGGAAGGTGTATAACTATGACAAGCCTGCTAGTTTGAAAGATATTCTTGAACAAGAAGGATTCACAGTAGATGACCCTGAAGCACTAATGGTCATGAAGTTAGAGGAACAGCACCCCTTGCTTAATTATGACCAACACTTCAATTTAAAGGAAATAACAGATGAACAAGGCATTCAAGACATTATAGTTCTAGAAGATGCCATCTGGAATGTACCGCATGCTGAACTGGGAGAAAGACTTTGGAGAGATAAACAGAATAATCCTGAATCCCTATACCTTTATGGAATTTATGAAGATGGTCAGCTTGTAAGTGCAGCTTGGATGTATTTAGAGGAAAATTCCTCTTTCGCCAGCTTATGGGGAGGTTCAACACTACCGTTGTTCCGAGGAAAAGGTTATTATACAGCACTTTTAGCTACTCGTGCAAAAAAGGCATATGAAAATGGGCATCCTTTCCTTACTGTTGACGCCAGTTCAATGAGTAGGCCTATCTTAGAAAAGAGTGGTTTTCTATGTCTTGCATACTCTTATGGCTGCCAGTCACCTTCTACCAAGCAGTAGCGCCTTGTACTTAAAAAACTAGCTAATAGAAGCTCATGTGTTATTCCGTTAAAGGGAGCGATTGTGGAATAAGCGTATTCAACTAATGGCGTGCGTTAGTTGAATATTCGCTTTCCGAAATAATCAATCTTTTTATGGTCCACTTTATCACACAAACTTAACAATTGACCAAATGATTGGAAATAGAAATTACCAGTGAAGGGAGAATAATTGGGTATTTGTGGTATTATATAGTGAGCGAAGAAACAGAAAAAAATTTTCCACCGAGCTTCGCAAACAATTGAAATTACCAATAGGGGGTCTGCCGACAAAATTTAGAAGGATTAATCAGTTCCTACTTTTATAGAATAGGCTGAAATGGTATTTACTTAGGTTATAGTAACAGCTAGGTTTGAATAGCTAAGAATTAAAAGGAGAGATTTCAATATTTATGTTTAAAAATTTTTTTGGAAAGTGCTTAGTAACTTTTTTTGTTTTACTTTTACTTATCCCTGGTTTTACAAATCAAAAGGCTACAGCTAATTCACTACCTCAAAATGAAATGCGTGCAGCCTGGATTGCAACAGTTTCTAATATTGATATGAAGGCAGGTATGAGTAAAACCCAATATACTCAATGGGTTCAAAGTACCTTAGACAAATTAAAAGCTAATAACTTTAATACAGTTATTTTTCAAGTTAAGCCATTAAATGATGCACTGTACCCATCTAAGCTTGCTCCATGGTCATCGTATATAACAGGCAAGACACAAGGGACCAATCCGGGTTTTGATCCATTGCAAATAATGCTGGACGAAGCACATAAGCGAGGATTAGAACTTCATGCTTGGGTAAACCCATATAGGGTCACGATGCCATCGCAATCTTTGTCTAATCTTGCTGCCGATAATGTAGCCCGTAAAAATTCTAATTGGGTAGTGAAATACGGTAAACAATACTATTTAGATCCTGGTTTGCCGGAAGTTCAAAATTACTTATTATCAACCATAGAAGAATTAGTAAGCAACTATGATATCGACGCAGTACATATGGATGATTACTTCTATCCTTATAAAATAAAAGGAGAGACTTTTCAAGATCAACAAACTTTTAAAAAGTATGGTGGCTCATTCAATAATATTGAAGACTGGCGCAGAAATAATGTTAATGAATTAGTTAAAAAGGTTTATGCAAGCATTAAGGCAATTAAACCACATGTTCAATACGGAATATCTCCGTTTGGAATTTGGCGAAACAAAAAGCAAGATTCTACTGGTAGTAACACGAATGGAATGAGTAACTACGATGATCTTTATGCTGATACAAGACAGTGGATTAAAGATGGTAGTATCGATTATATTGCGCCTCAAATCTATTGGTCTAGAAATCATAAAGCAGCAAATTACTCGGTTTTATTAGATTGGTGGGGAAGAGAAGTTCAAACGTACGCAAAAGTCCATCCTGTTAATCTATATATTGGCATGGCCAATCATAAAGTTGGAAATGATTCTGATACTGCGTGGAATAATAAGACGGAAATTATCAGCCAAGTAAACGCCAACAGAGCAAATAATAATGCTCAAGGACAAATGCATTTTTCTCTAAGAAGTATTAACAATAACGCTCTTGGACATGCTTCTTATCTAAATCAGCAACTATACAATTATAAAGCTTTAACACCTTCAATTTATTGGAAAGACTCTGCAATACCTTTACGTCCAACTGATGTTAAATTGAGTAAAGAGTCTTTCGGCATGAAGCTTACTATTACAGATGAAAATAGTACTCAACCAAGGAAATATGTAATATATCGATTTGATGGAACAAAAGAAGGATCATATGAAGACGCTAAAAATATAGTGGACGTGGTTTATAACACACAAGGTAATACGATTTATGTAGATACGAAGGCAAATAGGAGTAAAGTATACACATATGGTATAAAGTCTATATCTGCTACAGGTGTGGAAAGTAAAACTGCTTTTGTTCTAAAAGATGGAATTCCTTACCAGTCAAACTGAAAAGTTTAATCATAACAACCTCGTAACTATAGCTTACGAGGTTGTTTCCATGAGTTAGTTAAACGCAGAGGAACATTTAGTTTTCCTTATTGTAAAGCAGCTCTATATACGGCCTGGAGATATATCAGTAAGGGGCAGGTTACGAACCATCAAAGGTCGTAACAGTTGCTACAAATGCTTAAAAACAAAAGAAAAGAGAATCACACAGTCACGCGTGAGAAACTTTATGTATCGTTAGTAATTAAATGTATATGGACAAGAATGTCCAGACATTAAATATTTTACTTGATAACTGGTATAATAGCATTTTAAAAAAAGAAGTCCGTACATTCTTGTCTAAATTTAGAGACAAGAATGTACGGATTTTGTATAATAAAGACAAGAATATCCATACTTATTATTTTCAGAATATTCAATTTATATAACGGGGTGATATTTTTGTATAAACCATTAATTACTTCTGCTAGTAAAAAATTTGGCAACAATAGGTGGGAATCTTTTAGCAATAAATTAAAACGAAATGTTTTTTTATTTAGCGATTTAGAATATCAGCATTGGATACAAATAGAAACGGATCCAAACATAATTGATTTTTGTGAACAGGCGATAAAAATGGAGATTATAGAAGAAAATAAAAAACAATTCTCTATTATAGATATGTGGGTAAAATACAAAAATGGGAAGCAGCTTTTTATAGAAATAAAATATTCTAAGGATTTAAATAAAGATTCTGTAAAGAAACAAATAAATGTACAACGACTATGGTGCAAAGCAAATCAAGCGAATCATTTAATTAAGACGGAAAATGAAATAATACTTAACCCTATTAAACTATCAAATTTAAAGCTTTTAATACGTCAAATCAATAATACACTGGCAACAAAAGAAGAAAAGGTAGAAATAGTTAAGAAGCATATTATTGAGCATCCAAAATCAATACAACAAATAACACTTGAAACAAATATTGAAACAAGTGAATTGATAAATATTATATGTATTCTTTTATATAACGGATATATTAAGTGTGATTTAGATTCACGGCATTTAGGGAAGAATACGGAGGTATGGAAGATATGCGCAGATACCTAACAGATAAAGTACCTATTAATGATTTAGATATTACTAATTGGGAAGATATTTATACAGGGGATATGACAGCGAATGAACTACATACGTTTAAATCGCGGAAGAAGGCAATTGATCTCTTTTTCAGTACCGATATTCCCATAGATAAAATAGTAGAAATAACAGGGATTGTAAGGAGTGAAATATATCGTTTTGCTTCCCGCTGTATTATGTATGATGAAGTAAACAAAATTCTGGGTTATAGAGGATTAGTACATTATCAAGCTGTTGTCCCATATAATCGTAAAACGATTTGTAACATAAATCCAACTAATTATTCAGGTGCTTTCCAATTACTTTTGAAAAATTACCCTGAATTAAAAATCTTCTTAATAGAAGAGTATTTTAATAAATCTAAAGCAAAAATTAGCGCTAGAGAACGTAAAATTAGTTATAAAAATTTGCATAGGAAATTCATTAATGAATGTAGGAAGATCGGTATTAGACCTAATGAATATCCTTTTAACACAATTAGTTTAGCCCGAAAGTCCGTTGAAAGATTTATTAAAGATGTTTCAAATAACTATATCCGTGAAGTAGCTGATCTTAATGGAGGGCAATCCTCCATGATTTTAAATAATGTTAACAATTCTAATAACTCGAATTCAACAATTACTAGACCATTAGAAAGAGTAGAATTTGATGGCCATAAACTTGATGTAATATCCGCAATTGTATATCAAACACCCAAGGGAGAAGAAATAATAGATATACTTAATCGTTTTTGGTTATTAACTGTTGTTGACGTCGCAACAAGGGCAATTGTAGGTTACCATTTATCTTTCAATAAGGAATATAACCAAGAAGATGTTAAGAAGTGTTTTCAATCATCAATTTTACCTTGGAAACCTAAAACTCTTACTATACCAGGATTAAACTATTCTAAAAATGCAGGTTTTCCCTCATCAAAATTTTCTGAAGCTGAATACGGCATTTGGGATGAAATATGTTATGACAATGCAAAATCACACCTTTCAAATGAAATAAAAAATTTATTAACAAAACAAATCGGTTGTTCTATAAATATGGGGCCTGTAGCAGTTCCAGTTAATAGGCCAATTATTGAGCGGCTTTTCAGAAGTATTGAAGAGAACAGTTTTCATCGGCTACCTTCAACTACAGGTAGTAATGTAATGGATCCTCGAAGAAAAGATGCTGAGAAGAATGCTATAAAATTTTCTATTACCTCTGATGCGATAGAGGAGTTATGTGACGTAATTATAGCAAATTACAACGCAACACCACATGACGGTAATGATGGCTTTACTCCTTTAGAGGTATTTGAAAGTAGGATTAATCAAGGTATGCATATTTCTACAATCCCAGTAGAAAATAGAGCCTTAGTTAATTTATTTCCAATAACTTGTGTACGAAGAATTAAAGGAAATTTAGATCAAGGCAGGAGGCCATATATACATTATAAACATGAACGTTATACTAGCCCTGAACTTAGTAGAGATTTTTCAATGGTAAATGAAAATGTAACAATTTTGATTAATACTGAGGATCTTCGGTCAGTTGTAGTTTATAGACAAGATGGCACAAAATATGGGGTATTAACTTGTAGTGGCTATTGGGGAACAGTACAGCACTCCTTAAAATTAAGAGATGCAATAAACAAATTTAAGCGCGAACGATATTTCCATTATATCGAAGATGAAGATCCTATGGATGCTTTCCAAGCTTTTTTAGAAGAAAATGCAATTAACGATAGAAAACTTAGAAATCTATTAGCTGAATTAAAATCCTATAAAAAAAGATATAAAATTGACTCGAAAAATAAAGAGAAGAAAAAAGTACAGGTAAGGTTAAAAAAAGAACAACAAAATCTACACCAAGAAGTTATTGATGTCAGAAAGGATGCTAAGGCAGAAGATATTTCAAAAATTAATCCTAGTAATAAACAGAATATTGAATTCAAATCAACTCATGATTTAATCATAGAACAAAAATTAAATCAAAAAGAAAAACATTCTACGGCGGGTAATACTAGTTTAGATAAAGATGAAATCAAATTAAATATCATTAATCCTGAAATCACAGAAACAAACTACTATGAACATTTAATAAACGCAGAAAAAAACAAAAATAAAAATAAAAGAAAATCAATCACACTTTAGGTGGTGTAGATATTATGGTGAACTTATCAAACTTTAATGTTCCTATTGGAAAACACCCTGTAGACACCGGAAAATATTTAATTGCTACGAATGAAATTGATAAATTATGTTATATAGTAGGTAACTGGATTGATAACAGATTTCCAGGTGCCATAATTCATGGTCGCCCTCGCTTAGGGAAAACTCGTGCCATTTCCTACTTAATTAAAGTACTTCCAGATGAATTAAAGCAGAATATTCCTATGTTCCATATTAGATGTAGAACCTATAAAAGTGCGAGGGAAAGTAACTTTTTTGAAGATTTGTTAGATGGAGTTGGACATGCTGCACCTGATTTAGGAAGACCAAGTGAAAAAAGAGTCCGGTTAAAGCATTTTTTTATTAATGCAGCCGAAAAATCAAAACAAAATAAAATTGTTATTTTTATAGATGATGCACAAAAACTATCTGCCATCCAATATGACTGGTTAATGGATGTATATAATGAATTAGACGAATATGGAATTGTATTAACCACTATTTTAGTAGGACATGATGAATTAATTGACCGTAGAAAGAGATTTATTAAAAATAAGGATTTTCAAATAGTGGGTAGATTTATGAGTGATAGCTATCAGTTTAATGGATTAAGAGATGCTGAAGACTTTAAGATATTACTGGAGCAATACGATGAAGGAACTGAATTTCCTGTTAATTCAGAGGTGTCATTCACACACTATTATTACAGGGATCATTTTGAAAACGGATTTAGGCTAGTTAACTTTGCAGATGAGTTTTATGAAGTATATTTAGAACTTCAATTAGAAAAAGGATTACAAAACAATAAAGAAATACCGATGCAATACGTTACGCTTTCTATAGAATATATATTAAAAAACTATGGGTTTTTTAGTGAAAATGTTCAACTTTTAAATAAAAATCTTTTTAAAAAAGCAATTATTAATTCTGGTTACATTCAATCTGAGTTAGTTTTATTAGATGTAGATTAATGACATTTGGAGGGGTAATTTGAATAATAAAGAGTTTGTTTGGGATAGGGATTGAATCCATAGTTATTTATCCAATTGGTGTATATTCGAACGCTTTAAGTACTCGAATGCCTTAAACAATAGTGCTTTACTTCGTATTTTTGGAAACAATAATGTTCAAACAGTTAAGCGTATTGAAGGCGTAGGAGATTACCTAAGAGACCTAGTAACCTTAAGTGGAATAGATGAAGGAAAAGCTATTGAAATATTTGGGATAAACTTAAAAAGTAGAAATTCATTGATATACAAGAAATTAAAACCCATATTAGGTTTAACATATGCTTATGCCATCAGAGAGAATATTACCATTTGTCCATGTTGCATTAAATTTGGCTTTCACAGTATTTTTCATCAAATAACCCTTTTTAAAACATGTATTTTTCATACAAATGAAACATTAGTAGATAGCTGTGAAAAGTGTGGAAAGGTTTTAGGGAAGTATCTCTTGTCCAATTTTTCAAATCCACCGTTTACTTGTGCATGTGGATTTTGTTTCTTAGATAATAATAATGTAATTTCAATTTTCAGAAGTTGGAAAAACAAATTTAGAATAGAAAATGAGGAGCTATTAAACCTCCTTAGCATATACAAAAGTCAAAAAGAAACTCCGTTACTAATCCAACCAATACGTATTTTAAGAAAAAATAATGAATTCGTCCAATCCAATTTAAGTCTGTTAATTGATTATCAAAAAAATTACTACTTAAACAAAGAATTAAACGAAAATACAATTTTAAAAGAAGTATATTCTCAGAACTTTTTTTCCTCTAAAAGTGCTTTAAAAAATATAATGACCAACTACGAATACAATTTCAATTATCGTTATAACATTCGTTCATTCTTGCAAAAGGATAAGATTGACGCAGTGTTTTATGAGATTTATATGCAATCAAGAGATATTTATAAAGCCATTAAAAGATATTTAATGAAATACTATTTAAATGATCATAAGACTTGTATCCAATTAAATAATGAATTAAAAGCTAATGACTCTTTTTGTGGATTCGCTTTGGCTTTTACTTTTTGGAGAGAAGAGTTTGAAGAAATAAATTTATCTAAAAAAATAAAACAAGGCCCGGTTGAAACAAAAATATTTAACTATGAGTGTTATTTAGAAAGATTTTCTCTTTATCCTAAGGGTATTTATTCTAATTATCTAGAAGATTTATTAAATAATAGTTTTAAAATCACGCATGATTTTAATTTAATAGATATAAATCAAATTAAAAAAATAATAAATACGATGCTACCATATTTATTGCTCGAAAGGTTCGCTGAATATTTAGATTTGATATTAAATCCTACAAAATATAAATCAAACAATTATTATTTACACGATATAATACCAATGCATTTAATTATAATAGAACAACACATACAAGATACTACAATATATCACCAAAATATATTTAATAAATTAGAAAAATTAATTCAAGACATGCAAAAAGAAAAAAATATATGCGGTTTTGATAAAAATATTAAATATGAACGGTATAGAACACCATCAGAGCTTGCAATTTTAAAGATGGATCTTAATAGGGGTGAGAATATAACTAATTAATGATAATAGTGAAGTGTATCTAATACTTCTTGAAGATTACGGTGAATATAGTGTCTAGTAAAGAATCAAATATATTTACTATTTGTGGTTAAATAAAAGTAGTCTCCAATAAAATGGAGGCTACTTTTTATATAGCTAACCTTTAAGACAATTTAAAATATCATCAGCAAGCATTTTAGACCCTGCAGCACCTTTAATGTACTTTAAATTCCCTGAAGATAACCAATCAATATCTTTCAAATTTCTTAAAAGCTTTGTTAATTCAATAGAATCTGGTTGTTGGGATTTCATCGAATAGTTATCATTAATAATTTTATTCCCTACAATTGCCAATGCATTTAAACATGTAATATGTGTCATTCTATACAACTGATTATCGTCCCACTGTTCTGGAAACAAATCTTTAATTAAGTTGAAGTAAAATAAAGCCATGTTTAATTTTCTTTCTTTAGAGAGACTTGCTAAAGCAGATTTTTTAGTTAATAAATTCATGATATTATATAGATTTTGCAATGTTACGTTTTTTTCTTTAGTTCTTCTTCCTATTAAGGTCCCTTTACTAAAGAAAGGGCTCTCTGGCTTAAGAATTAAGTTTGTAGCTACCCAGCTAAGGTCATCATTATCCCTATTTAAATAACGACTTAGTGATGTACCAATACCCTTAGCTTTTGAATTAATTACATCGAATAATTTAATTTCTTCATCCTCATCTAAATAATGAAAAGCTAGGAAGGGAACGTTAAGTGTACTATCGGTTTCATTGATATATTCACTAATTCCTCCTAATCTATGTTGCCCATCCATTAATGTAGCTTTCTTAGTGCATATCAATCTCCCAAAATTTCTTCTATGTCCATCATAAGCATGAAACTCCCAATTTCCTGAGGCATTTAATAAAATTGGTGTGTAAAGAGCATCTTCACCCTGTGAAAGATAATTTGCAAAATCTTTACTTCTCTTTTTGTCTATAGGACGTTGATAGCCTTTGCCAGAAGGGTCGTTATAAAGTTTAGAGTATGAAAAATTGACTGCTATTTGAGATGATACAAAGCCTTGGTAAGTTACACGACCTCGCATCTTAGATTGTAATACATTTTCTATTGCTATATTTGAAGGTAAGTGATTACTCATAATAAGAACTCCTTAAGTTAATTTAATACCCAAACATTATAGTACTTATAAGTACATATTTCAATCAAATTTATACTATATGTAACTGTAAGGTAGTACAAAGCTCACATAGTCTAAATGTGAGGTGATTTTGTGGATAGTTTAATCAAATTAGTTGGTAGCAACATCAAGGAAATTCGGAAATTGAAAAAACTAACTCAGGAAGAATTGGCCGAAAAATGTGGTCTGCAAACTTCATATTTGGCTGGGGTTGAAAGAGGGGATAGGAATATTACTATCCAGACCCTAGAAAAGATTACTGAAGGCTTGGAAGAAGCACCTAGTAGTATTTTTAAATTTGACACACTAAATTTTGATAATAAGTACTTTGAGAAAAAAGAGTTGGTTCTGATCTTACAAAATCTAATTGAGGATAGAAATGAATCAGAAATCAGGTTGATTTTAAATATTGCGAATGAAGTATTTAATACTTATGAAAAAAAAGAGAAATAATCAAGAAATTGCTTTTAACTTCAAAAACCACTCAGTAGAGTGGTTTATTTTTATATTAAGAACAAAATAAGCATTTAATAACAATAGGGTTAAAATTATTGGTTTTTATTTTTAAGATAAATACTTGCAAATTACAAATAATTTAAAGGGAATAAAAATGAAAGAGCTGTTAGATACAGTTGTTATTGGAGGAGGGCAGGCTGAAAGTGAGCGCGTTTTTTTATTTTATAATTACCTTTTGTGTTCTAATCTGTCAAAGGCACAATATTTAACTGATAATCAATCTTAATATCCATCTTCTTGAATATTTCAATCCATTCTTTTTCATCCATTGGTTTTGAAAAAGGTTTTAATGTATGAATACCTAGCTGTAATGGATCTACCTTCAATTCTTGCATCTTTTTTATTAGCTCTTGTGTTTGTTTTTCAAGTTTGAATTGGATTTCTTTTTTCAAATCTTCTAATTCCTTTGGTTCAAAAATTTGCTTTTCTCCCCGGTATTCTTCAATTCTCGAGTCTAAATTCACTGTATAGGTCATTGTAGACAAGCTATTATTGATCTCTACTTTCGTATTAGACCTAACATGACCTAGAACAACTTCTAAATCTGGGATTGGCAGAACTGATAAGTAGTAATCATCTTTTAACAGTTGGAAGATGCGATCATCAAAAGTTGTTATTATTTCAACTAGTTTATCATTTTGAAACAGGGCTGTACCTTCATAACTGATAGCGTCATTTTCTATTTTAAATACAGGTAAGAAAGGATCTGAATAAGGCGTATATAATAAATTTTTAAATTCATGTAAATTAACAACGCTAATTTCGCCCTGATTCTTTTCCTCATAATGCTTCAGCATTCGGTAAAAAGAGTAATCAAGATTGTCTTGTTTATCCAATTGATTTTCCAAGTAACCTTCAAAATTTCCTTTTACGACAACTAAATAAATTCTTAAAGAAATATCCGGATCATTTAATAACACATTAATAATGGACATAATTCCTTCTTTACCAATGTCTTCATTAATAATCAGCATTCTCATTTGCCCAGATTTCATTTCCTGGTAAAAGTTTGAGTTAAAGACCATTAATCCTTCTTTTATTAAGCTTACTTCTCGCGTCATCACACTCTTTTTTTCTTTGCTTAGAGGAGGCAATATCGTACTAATTTTTATTTTACCTTCATCCCCTTTACGAAGTGATAAAAATGTGACTGGAGCAAGCTCTTCAATAATGTTATTTTCAGTAAATGGGGCACATCCAGTTAACCATACTGCAATAAATAAAATTGAAAATTTTTTAGCCATCTTCTTTCGTAGTATCATGTTTATGAACTCCCTTTATCTTCATAGCTACGATAATAATAATTGGAACCGCAAAATAACTTAAGCTTCCTGCAATAATTTGAAGATTAAGTAAAACAACTTGTTTTTCATCTGACTTCCAAATCCATTCATTCACAAGTAACATTCCAATAAAAATTATAAATACACTGAAAATAAAGCCTATACGACTGGAAGGTTTATACACTTTCTCGTTAACTACTTTAGATGCTCCATAAAACAACAGAAGAAAAATTGATCCCGCAAAGACGATGTTAAATAATTCTAAGGCAAGCATGACCATATCAATACGTTCAATTACTGGATTTTGAAAGTAACGGGCCATAGTGACAATTGGAAATGGGGTTTTGCTTAAATAATTGGAACCGAAATAGAATAAGGATGCCATATAAAAGGTTACATACTCTATAACGGTTAGCGCATTTCCATAAGACAAATAACGAAATGTCCTATTATTTGCTTTAAACCATGGTCCTAAAAAAACCAGAAATTCAGGCCCTGAAAAAGAAGATAATATTAATAATATTCCTTTCCAGGAATCCCTTGTTAATTCCATTGGAATAATAGGGTACAAATCACTGAGATGAGCTATTGGAGGAAAGAAGAAAAATACAAAGAATAAGAACATCCAAAATGTACAAAAAAAAGAAATTATGACAAAACGTATCGTTTTTCCAACACCCTTCCAAGCTACATACAAACAAGTCAACAGTATAAAAAAGATAAGCCAATTGGAATCTGTAGCTGGAAACATAAATATTTGTACTATTTCGGTGAAGCCTAACATAATAACGAAAAGTTTAAGCAGGATAAAGAACAGACCGACCAGAGAAAGAAAACGTACAAGTTTTTTTCCGAATAATTGGACAAATCCGTTATAACCATCGCTAGAAAACCGGGTTAAAAACCATCTGGATAAAAGAAGAATGTTTAGTTGGGACAATAAGCCGACCAATATAATAACCCAAATCATATATGGATGGATTAAATACCTCGGCATAATTAAGAAAAAGTAAAGTAATTGGAGGCGATTAACCATCAACATGATATAGAACCCGTTATAGGTTTCATTCTTATTAAATAATTGAAGGGCTTCCATCAGTTCATCTCCTAGCTTGATATCTTTTCTTCTTCAGTGGTTTAAGATGTTCCGGCCGTTCCTTCATTTTAACTAAAGGCCCTCTAATGAATAAATCAAGCCAATCTTTTCCGTAGAAAGGAGCTACAGGAGATAAATATGGCTGCCTTAGTGAAGATAATCCATTAAGGTGAGCTAAAATGATAATCATCGCAAGAACAATCCCTATAATCCCTAGAAACGAAGAACACACAAGAAGAATGAATTGAATTAATGAATTTGCCTTTGTCACAAGGTAATTAGGAACAAGAAAGGATGCGATAGTTGAAATTCCTACCATGACAATTAACACTTTACTAGCCAAACCAGCCTCAACTGCTGCTTGACCAATTACAATACCCCCAATAACCCCAAGTGTTTGACCAGTCTTTGTTGGCATCCTTAAACTTGCTTCTTTTATAATTTCAATAAAAATCAACATGATAAATGCTTCCCAAAAAGGAGTGAAAGGAAGCTTGCTCCTTGATTCCACCAAGACGAAAAGCGTTTGTAAAGGAATCATTTGATAGTGATGAGTTGTTAGTGCCACGTAGAAAGGAATTAATGTGATAGAGAGAATAAAACTTACATATCTTATGATGCGCAAAAAACTCGCAACGACCCAACGATTAATATAATCCTCTGGTGATTGGAACAAATGAAACATAGTAATAGGGGCAACTAACGCAAAAGGTGTATTGTCTACCAGGATCGTAATTTTTCCTATTCCCAGGGAATAAGCAACAACATCAGGTCGGTCAGTCTGCTGAAACTGAGGAAAAATACTGTCTGGATTTTCCTCAATAAATGCAGCTACTTGAGATGATTCAAAGAAGAGATCATAATTAATTTCTAAAATTTTCTTTTTCGCAATTGAAACAAATTCTGGATTGGTCAGTCCCTCTATGTACAATAAGACAACATTTGTCTCACTTAAAGAACCAACGGTGAACTTCTCTGTTTTCAGTTCATGTGTTGGAAGGCGTTTCCGAATAAGTGTAATATTTTGTTCAAGCTGTTCACTGAAGCTGTCCTTTGCTCCTAATAGGATGGTTTCAGTATCCGATGGTTCAATTGCACGTCCAAGCGGATTTTTTAATGGGATAGCGAACCAAAGGTTTGACGAAGAGTCAAATAACACAACAGATCCTTGAAACAGCTGCTTTTTCGCTTCATTTAAAGTAGAAATAGAGTTAATTGTTGAATGAACATAGTATTCTTGAATGGACTGTTTGGAACGATTAGATAAAGGTTTTACAATGCTTTCATTTAATCTCTCTTGGTCAATTAAGGTTCTTATGTAGATAAGAACAACATGTTGATTTTCAGAAATGTTAAGCTCGACAAATTCCGCATCATCCATTTGAACGAGGGCTTTTTTTAGAGACTCTATTGATATTTTTAATTCCACATTTGATTGAGAAACAGGCTTATTTTCATTTGATTGTATTTTCCGAAACATGTATATTCCTCATCTCTATAAAAAAATGCATCTTTGAAAGAACGGTAAAATTCCATGTTAATGCGATTTTTAGCTCCTTAAGTGTTAAGTATTTATACACCTTAACCACCTAAGACATCAAAGGTGATCCATACAACAAGGATTACGCTCCATCAATTCTTTTAACAATTGGGGATACAGGAGCATTAATGAGCTTTTAAATAATTTCACTCGAATATAACTAGCTAATACAGATCGCTGGCGTCAAATTGTAACGCTTCTATTTGCCACTATTACAACGATTTGAATGATTTAACATTTAGCTTTACCAGATACTCATGGATTTACACACCAGCTAGCTCCTTTATTAAATATCTTACGCTTTTTTCTGCTATTATTTTTGCTGACTAATGGCACTATGAATATTGCTAGTGATAAAGAATCAGGCTGGCTTGGGTGATAACGAAAATATTTAAAGATGAGTCAATAGTTCTTAACCCACGAAGTATATTGTAATATGTGTAGTCTTAGCAGGAGTTATCCTGTGTTTTTTATTATCGTCTAAGGGCTAAGTAAATGAATTTTCTTTGAAAAAGACCTTGGACAAAAAGGCATTTTTTATAGGGGAATACCATCGTATTAAGCAACATACTTTTGGTAATCGAAAAAAACATTTTATGTAAATATTAATTGAGAAGAATTATTTATATATTTTATAGTGCTAAATGCAAATTTTCATCACCAAAAATAATTGTTTGGGAACATTCAAAAAGCCACGAAACGCCTTCATATCAGCGTTTCGTGGCTTTCATTTTAAAATCGTTTGTGAGCTCGTTATTCAACTGAAGTTTTATCAGCATTTTCTTTCAAAAATTCTCTGAAATTATCTCCCCAATCACAAATGGAATTTACAACAGGTTCTAAGCGTAAACCAATTTCACTTAGTTGATACTCTACTCTAGGAGGCACAACAGGGTATACATCTCTAACAATGATTTGATCTTCTTCTAATTCCCTTAATTGTCTAATTAACATACGTTGATTGACATCGGGAAGGTATCGCTGTATTTCACTTAACCTTAAAGGAGACTGTTGGAGTAAACACCATATAATCGCTATTTTCCAACGTCCACCTATAACGGATAAAGCCAAATCTTTGCCAGTGAAAAAAGTTTTTTCTTTATAATGGATTTCCATATATTGTTACCCCTTTACTATTAATGTTTCATTTATAGTGACAAAAAAGTCAGTATTGTATAGTTTATCATAAAGTGTAATCATGGGAAAAGTAATTATTAGTAAGGAAAAGAAAGAAGGTATTCATTTGAAGAGTAGAGCTGCTGTGGCATTTAAACCAGGTGAGCCACTAGAAATTGTAGAAATAGATGTTGAAGAACCAAAGGCAAAAGAGGTATTAGTAAAAATTCTATATACTTCTGTCTGCCATACAGATGCATTTACCTTATCAGGTGATGATCCAGAAGGCGTATTTCCTGCTGTACTAGGTCATGAAGGTGCTGGGATAGTCATTGCTGTAGGTGATGAAGTTACTTTAGTAAAACCTGGGGACCATGTTATTCCACTATACACGGCTGAATGTGGAGAATGTAAATTCTGTCGTTCTGGTAAAACAAACCTATGTAGTGCAGTACGAGAAACTCAGGGTAAAGGTTTAATGCCTGACGGAACAACTCGTTTCTCATATAATGGTGAACCTATTTATCACTACATGGGAACAAGCACATTCAGTGAATATACAGTCGTGCCTGAAATCTCTTTAGCGAAAATTAACAAAGAAGCGCCGCTTGATAAAGTTGGTCTATTTGGATGCGGTGTTACTACAGGGATTGGCGCTGTACACAACACAGCAAAAGTGCAAGAAGGAGCTGTGACAGCCGTATTTGGTTTAGGAGCCATTGGATTAGCTGCTATTCAAGGTTTGGTTCAAGCAAAAGCAAGCCGAATTATTGCTATTGACTTAAAGGAGGATAAATATGAATTAGCTAAAAAAATGGGTGCAACTGATTTTCTAAATCCATCTAAATTTGATAAACCAATTCAAGAAGTCATTGTTGAAATGACGGATGGAGGAGTAGATTATAGCTTCGAGTGTATTGGAAATGTTGAAGTAATGAGGTCTGCTCTGGAATGTTGTCATAAAGGTTGGGGTGAAAGTACGATTATCGGTGTAGCAGGTGCAGGTAAAGAGATTCATACTCGTCCATTTCAACTAGTAACAGGTCGAGTATGGCGTGGTTCTGCCTTTGGAGGTGTGAAAGGCAGAACGCAGCTTCCAGGAATGGTTGATGATTATATGAATGGTGAAATCGATATCGATTCGTTTATCACACACCACTTAAACTTTACAGACATCAATGAAGCATTTGATTTACTTCATAAGGGTGAGTCCATTCGTACGATGTTAACATATGGAGAGTGAGAAAGTGAGTCTTAAACTTATTGAAAAACATCGCTCTTTCGGCGGTGAGCAATATAAATACCGTCATTATTCACAAAGTTTAAAATGTGATATGACATTTAGTATCTACTTACCAGCAAATAAAGAAGAAAAAAAAATCCCCCTAATTTGGTGGCTATCTGGCTTAACTTGTACAGATGATAATTTTAGTCAAAAAAGTGGATTTCAAAGATTAGCTGAAAAATATCAAGTGGCAGTCATTATTCCGGATACTTCACCACGTGGGGGTAATGTTGCTAATAATGAGGGATGGGATCTTGGACAAGGGGCAGGTTTTTATTTAAATGCGACACAAGATCCTTGGGCAAAGCACTATAACATGTATACGTATATAGTAGATGAATTAACTGCCATTGCGACATCTTTAATACCTCATTATTCAGGTGAACAAAGTATAATGGGTCACTCCATGGGGGGACATGGCGCATTAGTGATTGGTATGAAAAATGCTACCATATTCAAAGCGATTTCTGCCTTTTCGCCTATTTCAAATCCTAGTGAAGTCCAATGGGGAATAAATGCGTTCTCAACTTATTTAGGTGAAGATAAAGCTTCCTGGAAAGAATGGGATGCGTCAGAACTGGTCAAAGAAGCTGGTATGCCGCCTATTCTCATTACGCAAGGAACGCAAGATGAGTTTTATCCAAAACAATTAGATGAAACAAATTTTTTAAAGAATGCAAGGGAAAATAATCATTTAGTACATTACAAGAAAGCTGAAGGTTATGATCATAGTTATTTCTTTATTGCAACTTTTTTAGAGGAGCATTTCGCTTTCCATATGGAATACTTAAGATAATTTCTTTTATATCCATATTTTAGCAGAATGTGGATATTCTCAATCATTTCCTTTTGTCGTGCATTGCAGGTAACTAAATAATATATAAGAAACAGCTGAAGGGGTGAGCAAATTGGGGGCTATTTTTAAAATGGATTATAAAAAAATGTTAGTTAATGACCATGTGAAACCATACTTATTAAAAGCTCGTTATGGGATTGAAAAAGAAAGTAAACGAGTAGATTTATCCGGAAATTTAGCTAAAACGGATCATCCTAAAAGTATTTCTCAACAAGATGACCATCCGTATATTCAGCGGGATTTTTCAGAATTACAGATGGAATTAATTACACCTGTTACTGATACATTGAACGAACTTTTTGATTATTTAGCAGCAATCCATGATGTTGCTTATCGTTCTATGGGTGAGAATGAAATGCTTTGGCCATTAAGCATGCCGCCACAGTTACCAGAGAAAGACGAAGATATTGTAATGGCGAAATTGAAAAGTGCTGAAAATGTTCGATATCGACAATCATTATCGAATTCTTATGGCCGTCGTAAACAAATGCTTTGCGGTGTTCATTTTAACTTCGAGTTTGGCGATGAGTTAATTCAAGCATTATTTAACGCACAATCGGAGATTAAAGAGTATCAGCATTTTAAAACAGAGATTTATCTAAAAGCTACAAGAAACTATTTGCACTATCGATGGTTAGTTACTTATTTTTATGGAGCTTCTCCTAGAAGTGAAAAGAATTTCTTTGAAGAAAATTTATTGAATGAGGTAGTAAGAAGCATTAGAAGCAGTAAATATGGTTATACGAATTCGAAAGATGTTCAAGTGTCATATAGTAGTATACAGAATTATGTATCAGACCTTTCTTCGATGGTTAAAAGAGGGCTTCTATCAGCAGAAAGAGAATTTTATTCACCTGTCCGTTTAAGAGGAGGACATCATGTTTCAGAACTAGAGGATAACGGTATTAGATATATTGAATTGCGAAATATAGATTTAAATCCTTTTGAAACATACGGCATTAGCTATGAACAAGCAGAATTTCTCCATCTTTTCTTAATTTATTTACTATGGAAAGATGAAGGGGAAAATAGTGATGAGTGGGTAAAAATAGGAGAATGTTACAATGATATAGTGGCTCTTGAGCATCCATTAGAGCATACACAATTTGAAAAAGAAGCAAAAAAAATGATTGATGAGATGAAACATTTAGCAACAATTTTAAATTTGACTATTTCAGATACGTTATTTGTTCATCTGAAAGAAATGCTAATGGATCCAAGTAAGACTTTAGCTGGAAGACTTTTTGAAGAAAGTGAAAAATGCAGTCAACGTCAATTGGCTACGTCGATTGCTAAAGAAAATTATAAAAAATCATGGGATAAGCCATATCAATTAGCAGGATTTACTGACATGGAGTTGTCTACTCAGATTTTAATGTTTGATGCGATCCAACAAGGAATCCAAGTAGAAATCTTGGATCGACAAGACCAATTTCTGAAGCTGAAATTAAAAGAACATGTTGAATATGTAAAAAATGGTAATATGACAAGTAAAGATAATTATGTATCCACTTTAATTATGGAAAATAAAACAGTAACAAAGAAAATTCTTCAACAACATGGATTTCGTGTGCCGAAAGGGAAGGAATTTCAGACAATTGAACAGGCTTTACGTAGCTATGATCTCTTTTCCTCCAAACCTTTTGTCGTGAAGCCGAAAACAACAAACTATGGATTAGGAATATCAATCTTCAAAGAAGGCTCAAATTATGAAGATTATCAAAAAGCCATTATATTAGCATTTAAAGAAGACTCTTCCATATTAGTAGAAGAATTTCTAAAAGGAACAGAATATCGATTTTTTGTATTAGATGATCGAGTAAAAGCTGTTTTACTAAGAGTTCCTGCGAATGTTAAAGGTGACGGTAAACATACAATCGAAGAGTTAGTCATGCAAAAGAATCGTAACCCGTTAAGAGGAAGAGACCATCGGACACCTTTAGAAATTATCCAGTTAGGTGAATTAGAGAATCTTATGCTTAAAGCTCAAGGATATCAAGTCAATTCGATTCCTAAAATGGATGAAATCATCTTTCTGCGTGAAAATTCCAATATTAGTACAGGTGGAGACTCGATTAATGTGACGGATCTAATTCCTGATGATTATAAAAAAATAGCAGTGGATGCAGTAGCTTCATTGGGAGCTAAAATTTGTGGTATTGATTTGATTATTGAAAATGGTAATAAAAATGCTTATGGAATTATTGAAGCCAACTTTAATCCATCTATGTATATGCACATCTATCCATATAAAGGAGAGACTCGACGTTTAACTATGCATATCATACATTATTTATTTCCTGAACTATTGCATAGTCAGTCAAATTAGGGGCACCACTAGCGAAATGCGGATTTCCGACGTTAAGCTGTTGAGTGACAAGTGATAATAAAGTAATTTGATGTTCCAATCTCAAATATTTAAAACCACGTCCTGAGTAAGGACGTGGTTTTAAATGCTGTGTATATAATGCTATACTATGCAAATGTTAAACGATTGAACGATTATGTGATAATTAATTTCGTTTTTCCTTATAGTTTATGGATCGCAGATAAGACACTTTGTTTATTTGTAAACGGTTATGATAGATTAAGATTAGTGTGAGAGCAATCGAGTTGACCAAAGGTACGTGAGACTGAATGTCACTGCGTTTTACATCACTCTGATTTAGTGGTAAATACTTAAAATACAGTATGTACAGGGAAAAATAAGAATGTCCGGACATTCTTGTCCTTTTTATTTTTTAAAAAAATGTACTGTCTGGACTTTCTTGTCCTTTTTAGCTTTTGAAATTGTGAGTTTGTCTGTATTTTCTTGTCCAAAAAGTAGGGAATTATCTTACGTCTGGACTTTCTTGTCCAAAATGTCTGTAGTTTCTTGTCCGTATACACATTAAAACCGATCTTTATGGGTAGTTGACGTATCCAAGCACTCCTCCACGCAAAATAATTTTAGTTTACATAATATAAATTATAGGAAGTTATGTTTCATAGTTAAGTATACTTATGATAGTGAGACAGAATAGATGTTCTTGGACATCAAAGTCTAAACTTTACTTCAGTGTCAAAAAGTTTAGACTTTGATGTCTTCTTTATTTATTTCGTATAGGATTGTTTTAATGACTATAAAAATGAAAAAAATCCATGATAACTTGATTGATTAAGATCAGTTTTTAATTCATCCATTTTTTTCGTAATTGTACATTTGTCGTGTTAATTTGACATCCCTAAACACAATTTATAAATCATCAAATATGTTTATTTTATTGCTTTATAGACTTTATGTCCTTTTCTAATAGAAAAAATAAACTCAGCTAATTGTTTAATCAACTGAGTTTATTTTGCGTTGTATTTAGTTTTTAGACAATGCTTTCATATCTGCTACGATTGTTTCAACCGGTACATCTGTCGTGCCATCATAATCTTTTACGACAACACCATCAGCATTTACTAAATAAAAACTCGACATATGTACTACTTGATCAGAATTCGGATCATTTTTTACTAATGAATTAAATGATTTTCGCGCAAATTGCTCAATATATACTTGCTTATAACCAGTCAGCAGCTGCCATTTGCTATCATCAACAACCGAGTACGTTTTTAAATAATTTTTTAATACTTCAGGTGTGTCAACTTCTGGATCTACGCTAAATGCTACGATTTGATAGTCCTTTACGCCTTCATCTTCTAATGACTTTTGCACATCTGTCATATTATATGTCATCGGCGGACAAATCGAATTGCAATTTGTAAATATGAACATGGCTAACCAAGGCTTTCCTTTAAAGCTATCAAGGTTCACTTGCTCATTGTTTTGATTTGTAAAAGAAAAATCTTGTACGTCAATACTCATTTCAGGTTCAAATTTATAACTACCACAAGCTGTTAATAAACTACTTATTACTAGTAATCCAACTAGTACGATCCATTTCCTTCTTAACAAAGTGTACACTTCCCTCCAACTTATCATCGTTTTTTATTGTATAAATTATAGATTACAAATACAAGATAATGGTCTTGAATCTTTTCCTTCTTTATGTCAAACTCCTTCATTTGTATGTTTTTGGCAGCTTTAAACCCATTTTATGCCATCTTATTAAAAGTTTTTTTAAAAATTTTTTCAGCATTTTTTTACTAATTTTCTTATTTCCCAAGACATCATATAATTGTTATATAACAAGGTTTTTTTGCTATTCATTTATAGACTCTCTTTTATAGAAAAATAAGGAAAACACTAAATTTCTCTTTTAAGTTCATTTTTTCTTTTACATTCAAAATTATTATCAATAAGCTATTTCAACAATACTATTTCAAGAGTGAAATGCGTTCTCTTTCATACAGATAATTTCTATTAAATCCTTATTATTTCTACTTTATTTCGACTATCTAAATTTGACTAAAAATTTGAAAAACTAAAATTTTAGTATTGCATTATAGGATTCTTCCTCATAAAATAAGTGAATATAACGACGAGACAAAAAGAAATATGTCGTTTTAAACAGCAA
This sequence comes from Lysinibacillus sphaericus, assembly GCF_002982115.1. Taxonomy (GTDB): domain Bacteria; phylum Bacillota; class Bacilli; order Bacillales_A; family Planococcaceae; genus Lysinibacillus; species Lysinibacillus sphaericus. The sequence goes on from NZ_CP019980.1 coordinate 2,467,237, forward strand.
TATATAACTTTAGGGGGAATAATAATGGCTAACATTACTGAGAACAAAAACGTACAATCAGTTGACTATAATGCAATTGAAGCTATGGAATCGTTCAACAACTTCGTAAAAAAGAAAAATACTTTCCTTTTTTCGATCACAGCAGGGTTTTTAATTCTTTATATTTTACTACCAATCCTTGCTTTCCAGCCTGTACTACAACAAAAAGTTATTGGTAGTATTACGGGCGTTTGGATTTATTCAGCAGGACTTTTCATCATGACAATTGTTCTTTGTACAGTATATGTAAAAAAAGCTTCTTCATTCGATAAAGCTGCAGCTGCAGTTCTTGCAGAGTATCAAGCGAAAGGTGGAAAATAAATGAATTTAGTATCAGTAGGATTCTTCTTAGGAATCGTAGGTTTAACATTAATCGTTACGTATATCGCTGCGAAGCGTACTTCTTCTGCCAGTGATTTCTATACTGCCGGTGGTGGATTAAAAGGATGGCAAAATGGCTTTGCGATTGCTGGTGACTACTTATCAGCGGCTGCATTTCTAGGGGTTTCAGGTGCTATCGCATTAACTGGTTTTGATGGTTTCTTCTTCTCAGTAGGTTATGTTGTTGCGAACTTAGTTTTACTATATGTAATTGCAGAACCAATGCGTAATTTAGGACGCTATACATTAGCCGATATGTTAACAGCTCGCTTTAATGAAAAACGTATTCGTGGAGTAGCTGCTACAGGCACAATTATTATCGTTATTCTTTATATGATTGCTCAATTAGTAGGTGCAGGTGCTCTTATTAAATTATTATTTGGTATTGAGTATTGGGTTGCGGTGTTAATTGTAGGCGTTATGATGACTACTTATGTATTATTTGGTGGTATGACGGCTACTTCATGGGTTCAAATTATTAAAGCTGGACTTTTACTATTTGGGACAGGTTTATTAGCAACACTGGTATTAATGAAATTCGATTTCTCTTTAGTGAAAATGTTTGATACGATTTCAACTGATCACGGCGATAAGTTTTTAGTGCCAGGTATGAAATACTCAAGTTCAATTGACTCTGTTTCAATGATGATGGCACTAGTATTAGGTACTTCAGGTTTACCACATATCCTAATGCGCTTCTTTACTGTTAAAGATGCAAAGACAGCTCGTGCTTCTATTTCTTGGACAACTTGGATTACAGCAATTTTCTTCTCATTAACAATTTTCTTAGGTTTTGGCGCTATGCACTTTGTAGGGCTTGATAAAATCATCGCTGAAAGTAAAGCTGGAAATACGGCTGCTCCACTATTAGCTGAATTCCTTGGCGGCGATGTGCTTATGTCATTTATTTGTGCGGTTGCATTTGCAACAATCTTAGCGGTAGTTTCAGGACTAGTATTAACAGGTGCATCTGCAATTTCTCATGATATTTATGGTGAGATTATTAAAAATGGTAAATTAACTGAAAAGCAACAAGTTTTAGCTGCTCGTACAGGCTCAATTTCAATTGCCATTGTATCGATTATCCTTGCATTATTTGCACAAAGTTTAAACGTTTCATTCTTAGTATCATTTGCATTTTGTATCGGGGCTTCTGCCAACCTACCTGTTATTTTATATACAATTTACTGGAAAAAATTCAATTCAACTGGTGCAGTAACTGCCATGGTAACAGGTTTAGTTTCATGTTTAGTTCTAGGTGCTATGGGTCCGAACGTTTGGAGTCCAGTTGAAGGTGCAGCAATCTTTGTTGGAAATCCACTAGTGCCACTTGCAGTTCCAGCAATTATCACGATCCCTCTTGGCTTTATTGCTGGCTACTTAGGTTCTGTTCTTTCATCTAACAAAGTATCTCAGGCTGAGGCGGATCGTATTTACAAAGAAATCCGTGTAAAAGCAAATACAGGGGTATCTGTTTCAGATATTTCCCATTAATCAGATTAAGGTTTTAACGACCCCTTTTTATAGTAAAAAAAGACTCGACTTCGGTCGGGTTTTTTCTTTTTTTATTATAAAAAATTAAACATTTTACTTATCGAACAATACTATTCTTTTTCCAAAAATAAGAAAATAACCAATTTTCACTAGAGAAATAGTGTTTATTTTTTCTAGAAAAAACGCATTTTTTCTCGGTTATTACAACTGATTTTTTGTCAAGAACCTAGTAATATCATCATCTTATAAATTTATCTGAATTTTCGAAAACCCTTTAATTTCTAGGCTTTGTCATGTATTTTCTGTTTAAAGTCTATTTTTCAGAAAATTTTTTTACATAATTTTTCTGAAATGTATTGCAATTTCGTGAACTGTCTCATAAAATTAAGATGTGAATTCACTAAAGTAGCAAAAAATAGTATTTAAGCAGTAAAAATAAACACAAAATGGGGAATGTTTATGGCGAACAATCAAGCAAGCAAAAGCATTGTTATTGATTATGATGCAATTGCAAAACAAGAATCGTTTAAAGCACTTGTAAGAAAAAAGAATGCCTTTTTATGGTCAATCACTGTATTCTTTTTAGCAGCTTACATGTTGCTACCTATTCTTACATCTTACACAACAATCCTACACCAAAAGGCTATTGGGGAAGTCACTTGGGTATGGATTTACGCAGCAGGATTATTCATCATGACTTGGAGTTTATGTCATCTATATGTTGCGAAAGCAAATAGCTATGACAAAGAAGCAAAAGCAATTATAGCTGAATATGAAAACGGAGGTGGCCGCCTATGAGCTTTATCGCAATATTTTTCTTCGTAGCAATTGTTGGTCTTACATTAGTTATTACATGGTGGGCATCTAAACGTACTTCTTCTGCAAGTGATTTCTACACAGCAGGCGGTGGTTTAACAGGCTGGCAAAATGGACTAGCTATTGCTGGTGACTACTTATCAGCAGCTTCTTTCTTAGGGATCGCTGGTGCCGTTGCATTATTCGGATTTGATGGATTCTTCTTCTCTATTGGTTATTTAGTAGCTTACTTAGTGGTGCTATATATCGTAGCTGAGCCATTACGTAACCTTGGTAAATTTACATTAGCGGACATGATTACAGCACGTTTTAATAATTCTAAAGTTCGTGGTACAGCAGCTCTAAGTACCATTACAATTGTATTATTCTACATGATTGCACAACTAGTTGGTGCAGGCGCACTTATTCAATTACTTTTAGGAATTGACTATTGGGTTGCAGTATTAATCGTTGGTGTTATGATGACTACTTATGTTTTATTCGGTGGTATGACTGCAACTTCTTGGGTACAAATTATTAAAGCTTGTCTATTAATGTTAGGTACTGTCATTATTTCGTTCTTAGTATTAAAAGAGTTTGGCTTCAGTATTTCAACAATGTTTACAGAAATGTCTACTGCTACTGACAGCGGTGCGGCATACTTAAACCCTGGACTTAAGTATACAAACGGTATTGATACAATTTCTGTTTTAATTGCCCTTGTATTAGGTACTGCAGGTCTTCCACATATCTTAATGCGTTTCTTCACAGTAAAAGATGCAAAAACAGCTCGTTCTTCAGTTATTTGGGCTACTTGGATTGTAGGTCTATTCTATGTATTAACAATCTTCTTAGGCTTCGGTGCTGCTGCATTCGTTGGTAAAGAAGACATTATCGCTGCAAACGCGGCTGGTAACATGGCTGCTCCACTTCTTGCAGAAGCACTTGGTGGCGACATTCTGTTCTCATTCGTTTGTGCAGTAGCATTCGCAACAATCTTAGCGGTAGTAGCAGGTCTTGTACTTTCAGGTGCATCTGCCCTATCACATGATATTTATGGTCAAATTATTAAAAAAGGTAAGATTACAGAAAAAGAGCAAGTACTTGCTGCTCGTATCGGTTCTATTACAATCTCTATAGTATCAATCCTTCTTGCACTTGGTGCACAAACATTAAACGTTGCGTTCTTAGTATCACTAGCATTCTGTATTGCTGGTTCAGCAAACTTACCAGTAATTATTTACACAATTTATTGGAAACGCTTTAATACGGCTGGTGCAGTAACAGCGATGTTAACAGGTTTAATTTCTGCTTTAATACTTGTAGCTGTATCTCCAAACGTTTGGAATCCAGTTGAAGGTAAAGCAATCTTCGTAGGTAATCCGTTAATTATGTTAACGAATCCTGCAATAATTTCTGTACCACTTGGTTTCCTAGGTGGTTTCATCGGAACGTTACTTTCTAAAGAATCTGATGATGCGAAATATCGTGAAGTTGATGTAAAAGCAAACACTGGTATTTCAGTTCAAGACGTCTCTCACTAATACTATCACTAAAACCCCGTAAACTTTATGCTTACGGGGTTTTACTTTTCTCCCTCTTTTCGGTAATATATTGGTAATGTGAAATGGAGGGATTAGCATGGCACTATCTAAAGCTAAAAAGAAACGTATGCATTTAAAACGGACGCAAGGTAAGGATGTTGAAAAAAAACGTCAAACTGCCCCTTTTAGTACGCATGAGCGCGTGACAAAAACGAAGCATGCTACATTAGAACACAATAGAACAAAACATAGGAAACAGCCACACGGAGACGATTACTCGCTCTAAATGTGGCTGTTTTTGTCGTGTCTTTATAAATCGTAAAATAATTTTGTGTTTCGTGTCAAAGTATTGGCCGCTTCTTGCGTTGTTATACCTTTAAGCGTTGCAATGACTTCAATACTTTTAGCCATCATAGACGGCGATGTTCGAGCCTTGTCAAAAGGTCCTTCAAATGGCCAAGGTCCATCCGTTTCCACCATCATCAGTTCCAATGGATACTTTGTAATCAAATCTTGTATTTCCGCTTCATAAACACAATCAGGCGTAATGGAAATATAATAACCATTATGTATCATGCGCACAATTGCCTCTTCACTTCCCTTGAACCAATGAAAATGAGCTTTCTTTACACCATGTTTCTCAAGTAAATCACAAGCGATGAGTGCATCCTCATAAACAGCATGTAACACTATCGGTTTGTGAAGTTCTTGCGCTAACAAAATAAATTGTTCTAATAACGCAATATAAGGGCGTTCATCCAATACATGCGTCTGTTTTCGATAATAAGGTAAACCAACCTCTCCAACAGCAATCATCTCACTTGCGTGCAGTCGTATCCAATTAAATAAAGCTTCTTTCTCCTTATCATTAGGCAACGACTGTTCAGGATGAAAACCATATGCTGCCTTGACCTTCGCATAGGCTCTCGATAACTTCAGCGTTTTCTCACAAGATTGTAAGTCCGTACTGACCGCTATAACCGTTTGCGCCTCATCAAGTAGCAAAGGTACTTCTTCTTCTTGATACTGATCTAAATGAATATGTGCATCAATCAACATATGCATCGTCCTTTTCTTCCTTTAAATACTGAAAAAGTTGTTGTTTTAACTGTGTAAATTGAGTGGAATGACGAATTTCCTCGGAACGTGGTCGTGCAAACGGCACAATGATTTCTTCCTTAACCGTCGCTGGACGTTTCGTTAATACAATAATACGATCCGCTAAAAATAGCGCTTCTTCAATACTATGTGTCACGAATAGGATAGATTTTTTATGTTCCTCCCAAATAGATAACAACCATGCTTGCATTTCTAATCTTGTAAACTCATCGAGCGCTGAAAAAGGTTCATCTAAGCATAGTATCGGTTTCCCGCTGACGATAGCACGCAAAAATGATACACGTTGCTGCATGCCTCCTGATAATGCATGCGGATAAGCATTTTCAAACGAAGCAAGACCAACCTTTTCTAGCCACGCTTTGGCAAGCTCTTTATTCGGACGACGCTGCAATTCTTCAACAATCATGACATTTTCTAAAATCGTCCGCCACGGTAATAAGCAAGGTTGTTGGGGCATATAGCCAATGCTACCTGTTTTTCGTTGAATATTGTCTCCATTTAACAAAATAGCGCCGCGATCGACAGGCGTTATTCCTCCTATCAATTGAAAGAGTGTGCTTTTTCCGCTACCTGAAGGACCAATGATTGCCACAAATTCACCTTCCTGTACGGTAAAGGATAAATTATACACTACTTCAAGCGAGCCAAAGGACTTAGATATGTCTTGAATGTTCAGCATGTGCGCCCCTCCCCTTTACAACAAGCTTTTCTACAAAACGAATCACACTAAATAACAATAAACTTAATAAGACAATCGCAAATATCGCTACAAAGACGCGATCCGTTCGAAACGATGATTGTGCGAGCGTCATATAAACACCAATTCCCTTTTTTGCACCAAGCCATTCAGCAATGACCGCTCCCATCACACTATAGGTCGCCGCAATCTTAATACCGGAAAAGATAGATGGATACGCATAAGGCCATTCTAATTTCCAAAATGTTTGCCCCTTCGTAGCACCAATCATTGCAAAATAATGTTTAAGCTCAGGAGAGGTTTGGCGAAACCCATCCATCGCCGCGATAACGATTGGAAAGAAGCAAACGAGACAAATAATAATCAGCTTGGGTAACAGGCCAAAGCCAAACCAAATAATTAATAATGGCGCTAAAACGAGCACTGGCACATTTTGAGACACAATAAGAATCGGATAAACAAACGCTCTAATGGTTGATGAGCGATGTAAAAATACCGCAACGCTTAAGCCGCACATCACACCAATAGCAAGCCCTAATAATGCTAGCTGAATCGTGGCCCAAACATGGGGAATAAACGTTGAATACGATTCAATACCTTCAATCATAATGGCACTTGGCGCTGGCAATAGCCAATGCGGGATATCAGCTACACGTATAATAAGTTCCCATATGAATAAGAGGAAGGCGATAAAAATAATCGACCTTCCTTTCAGCATTACCTGTTTCACCCTCGATATTTCTCCGTTAATGTTCCCATTGTAATACCAGCTGGCTGATATAAAATTTTCACTTGTGTAATAACATTGATAGCGCCTAAGTCAATCATCTTTTTATTCATCTCTTCAATAATTTGTAACAAAGTGGATAATTCACCCTCCATTGTTGTTTCCAGTGGATGCACCTCATAGTGCACACCGGAAGCATCGATTACAGCTATTGCCGCATCTACAAATGGGATCACATCCTCATATTTTTCTGTTTTAGGTATGATTTGTACACTAATTAATGAATTCGCCATTTATTTTGCTCCTTTCTTTGGTAAGAAGTCGTTTGTAAATGCTTGTTGTGCATTAAAGTCGCCTTCTAAAACGTTATTCTGTGTCATCCAGTCCGCATAGTTTTCCCAAACTGCTAACTTTTGTTCTCCCCATTGCGCCGCATCATCTTGATATTTACCCGCTAACCATTCCTGACTTTTATGCACAAGCTCTTTATCCAAATCAGGTACCGCTTCAAGTAAAATATCAGCCGCTTCACTCGGATGCGCTATCGCATATTCATAGCCTTTGGCAGTAGCTGCGACAAATGCCTTTACGACATCAGGATTATCCTTTATCATTTTTTCATTCGTTGCCAATACAGGTGTGTAATAATCAAGCTGCTCACTATAGTCGGTTAAATACTGCATATTTAACTTTTCCCCACGAAGTTCTGCCTCAATACCTGTCCAAGCATAATAAATCCACGCAAAATCAATATCCTTTTGCATCATTGTGAAAAAGTCGATATCTCCCGCATTGACGATATCTAATTTGTTTATATCAGCATTTTCTGTTTGCATCAGTGACTGTAAAACAGCTTGTTCCACTGGAGCACCCCAGCCACCATAGGTTTTTCCTTCGTAATCTTTTGGTGATGTAATGCCTTTTGAAGCGAGTGATGCAAAACCTGAAGTATTATGTTGAATAATTGCCGCAATCGATACAAGTGGTACACCTTGTACACGAGCTTGCGTAATGCCTTCTTGGATGCTTACGCCAAACTCTGATTTCCCAGACGCCACAAGCTGATCAGCACCTGCATCACCTGGTAAAATAATCTCTACGTCTAAGCCTTGCTCTTTAAAATAGCCAAGCTTTTGCGCCACATAAAGTCCCGTATGATTCGTATTAGGTGTCCAGTCCAGTACAACTGATACTTTTTTTTCTGAACTGGCTTCCTCTTTTTTGTCTTCTTTTGCGCTACACCCAACTAATGTAATTAGTGCAGCAACCATAATGATTAACCATTTTTTCATGCTATATCCTCCTAGCAAGTAATTTGAAAGTGTTCATGATTGAATGTTTCACCAGAAGAAAAGCGTATGCTGTTTTTAATCCGTTTGCAGACGATGCTCATTGTTTTCTATCTGCTTAAGGGAATTCATCATCCTTAAACAAAAAACGCCTAGGAATTATCCCAGACGTTTGCAAACGGTATCAAAAAATAGTGTACGAATATTTTTGAATAGATGTTCCCTACGCTGGTACGAGCCAAATCAGGTTCAAAGGGTCAGCATCTGAACGGACGCAATCTCAGCTGGCAACTTCCAGCCCCCCTACATTCTTAACTTATGAACTTTTCGTTGATTATTATACCCCTATCTATCTTCAAATGACAAGCTCGTATTTTTAAACCTTTAAAATCAGCCTTGCTGTCGATGCCTATCATAAGCGAGCAAATTTCTTTCTAATTAGTAATTCGTTTTCCAAAGCATTTTGCTAGATGAAAAAAGCCCAGTTCTGTATAAGAACATGGGCATAATAAATTATTCCTCTTCTTTTTTCATTTTCATTACATGAGAAATGGTACCGTCTGTAGCGATATCTATTTTAAAGGAGCCATTCGAATGGCGATCTGCGCGCGTTAAACCTTTGACATCAATGATTTCTTTTACGCCTTTTTCTGTTTCAACAATGACTTGCTCCTGATCACTTGCTTTTACTACCGCAACTATACGATGTGGATTGGCTTTTAATTCGGTTAACACTTTTAAACCACGTTTTGCTCTACTTGCCATATCGACTTCAGCGACATTCATCTTCTTCACAGCACCTCGTTGGGTAACAATCACGACATACTCTGTATCAGACGGCTTTAATATTGTTACACCAACAAGTACTTCCCCATCTTTTAACGTGATACCTTTCACGCCACCCGTTTTAACACCTGTGACAGGAAGTTCTTCAATTGGGAAGCGGATAGCGTAGGCTGTATCAGTAATCAATAACAGCTCTGCCTCGTCTGAAACAATATCCGCCATGATCATTTCATCGCCTGATTTGACATTCATCGTCTTAATCGGCTTCGAATAACGTGTTACTGCATAATCTGGCAGTGGCGAGCGCTTAATTTGCCCTTCCTTTGTAGCGGTTAAAATATAGATGTTTGGCTGTTCAAAGGAATCAAAACCATAGACTGCAATAATTGTTTCATCTTCCCCTGTTGGCACAATACTTGAGATATGCTGACCAAGATCTTTCCAACGAATATCCGGCAATTCATGTACAGGCTGATAAATATAATTCCCACGATTTGTGAACAACAACAGATGATGCTGGGTATTTAACGTTGCCTCATACAGTAAATAATCGGAGTCTTTCATGGCAAAATCTTGTCCATTAGATGCTGCATGCGAACGTGTGGATGTGCGCTTAATATAGCCATCCTTCGTCACTGTGACCACAACATCCTCACTTGGAACAAGCACGTCTAACGTAATTTTAATTTCTTCAATCTCTTGTTCGATTTTCGAACGGCGTGGTTCAGAAAAACGTTTTTTAATGTCGAGTAATTCTTGTTTAATGACACGTACAAGTTTCGCCCCGCTATGCAAAATACCTTCTAGTTTCGCAATCAGTGCATTTAACTCATCTTGTTCACGACGTAGCTCTGTAATATCCGTATTCGTTAAACGGTATAATTGTAAGCTCACAATCGCCTCCGATTGCACTTCAGTAAAGTCAAATTTCACCTGTAAATTTGTTTTTGCGTCGCGCTTATCATTCGATGAACGAATTGTTGCAATTACTTCATCTAAAATCGACAGTGCTTTAATCAAGCCATCAACAATATGAGAACGGTCTTTTGCCTTTTGTAAATCATAAATGGAGCGGTTTGTCACCACTTCTTTTTGATGGGCTATGTACGCATCAAGTAGCAGTGGCAATGTCATCATCGTTGGACGACGATTATGGATCGCAATCATATTAAAGTTATAGGCTACTTGCAAATCAGTAGTTTTAAATAAGTAATTTAAAATGCCCTGTGCTGGCACGTCTTTTTTTAACTCAATCACGACGCGTAAACCAGTACGGTCTGATTCATCTCGAATTTCTGCAATGCCTTCCAGGCGTTTATCGACGCGTTGTTCATCAATTTTCTTTACAAGATTTGCCTTATTCACATCATAAGGTAACTCTGTAATAACGATTTGCTCTTTCCCGCCTTTTAATGGTTCAATGGCTGCTTGAGCTCGAACAATAATTTTACCGCGTCCAGTTTCATATGCCTTTTTAATACCATCGACACCTTGAATAATCCCTCCTGTTGGGAAGTCAGGGCCTTTAATCACCGTCATTAGCTCATCGACAGTTGAATTCGGTTGATCTAAACGCATTAAAACGGCATCTAACACCTCATCAAGTGCATGTGGGGGAATATCTGTGGCATAACCAGCAGATATCCCCGTCGACCCGTTGACAAGCAAATTCGGGAAGCGAGCAGGCAATACTGTTGGCTCCATATCCTGATCATCAAAATTCGGTACAAACTCCACTGTCTTTTTACCGATATCACGTAACATTTCAGCTGCAATTGCTGACAATCTTGCTTCTGTATAACGCATCGCAGCAGGTGGATCTCCATCAACAGAACCATTATTTCCGTGCATTTCAATGAGCATATGGCGCGCTTTCCAATCTTGACTCATTCGCACCATCGCTTCATATACCGAACTATCACCGTGTGGATGGTAGTTACCGATTACATTCCCGACCGTTTTGGCAGACTTACGGAACGGTTTATCGTTCGTATTGCCTTCTGTATACATCGCAAATAAAATACGTCGCTGTACAGGTTTAAGACCGTCGCGCGCATCTGGCAACGCTCGGTCTTGAATAATATACTTACTATAACGACCAAATCGGTCTCCCATTACTTCTTCTAATGGTAAATCTTGAAACTTTTCCGTACTACTCATGCTTGGTCCTCCTCTTGTTGGATGAATTCATTGTCTAAAATGTTCGAATCATCCTCCATGCCGAAGTTAACATTTGCTTCGATCCATTTACGGCGCGGCTCTACCTTATCACCCATTAACGTTGTCACGCGACGCTCAGCACGTGCCCCATCTTCAATCGTGACACGAATTAACGTCCGTGTCTCAGGGTTCATCGTCGTATCCCACAGTTGGTCAGCATTCATCTCACCAAGTCCTTTATAACGTTGTAGGATATAGCCTTTCCCCACTTTTTTAATGGCTTTTTGTAAATCATTTTCGGTCCAAGCATATTCAATGACCTCTTTTTTCCCTACACCCTTTGATACTTTATAAAGTGGTGGTAACGCAATAAATACTTTACCAGCCTCAATTAATGGGCGCATATAACGATAGAAGAATGTTAATAGGAGCACCTGAATATGTGCGCCATCCGTATCAGCATCGGTCATAATGACAACTTTATCGTAGGCTGAATCTTCTACTGAGAAATCCGCTCCGACTCCTGCACCAATAGCATGAATAATTGTGGAAATCTCCTCGTTTTTCATAATATCTTGGAGCTTCGCTTTTTCGGTATTAATGACTTTACCGCGCAACGGTAAAATCGCCTGAAACGTACGATCTCGCCCTTGTTTCGCTGAACCGCCAGCAGAATCACCTTCGACTAAATATAATTCGTTTTTCGCAGCATTGCGAGATTGTGCAGGTGTTAGCTTTCCTGAAAGAATCGTACTTCCTTTTTTACTTTTCTTCCCGTTACGGGCATCTTCGCGTGCTTTTCGCGCCGCTTCACGTACTTGTTGCGCACGAATCGCTTTTCGCACAAGCGATGCAGACAATTCCGCATTTTCTTCTAGCACATATAAAACTTGTTCAGAGACAACACTATCGACTACCGAACGCGCTTCACTTGTACCGAGCTTTCCTTTCGTTTGCCCCTCAAATTGTAGTAAATGTTCAGGAATACGGACAGAAACAATTGCTGCTAAACCTTCGCGAATATCTGTCCCTTCAAGATTTTTATCTTTATCTTTTAGTAATCCTATTTTCCGTGCATATTCATTGAAAACTCTTGTCAAGGCAGCTTTTGCACCGGTTTCATGCGTACCACCATCACGTGTACGGACGTTGTTTACAAACGATAAGATTGTTTCTGAATAACCATCGTTGAATTGGAAGGCAAATTCAACTTCGATATCGTCTTGCTCACCCTCTACATATTTGACAGGATGAAGAACATCTTTTTCCTCATTCAAATACGCAACGAAAGCTTCAATGCCGTTTTCGTAAAAGAAAACATCACCTTTGCCTTCCTCGCGTTGATCAATTAACTCAATTTTTAATCCTTTTAATAAAAATGCAGACTCACGTAAACGTTCTGCCAGTGTATCATAATTAAATTTTGTGACGGAAAAGATCGTGTCATCTGGCAGGAAATGGACAAGTGTGCCTGTTTGCTTTGTCTGTCCGATTTCTTCTAAAGTCGTCACAGGATGTCCACCGTTTTCAAAACGCTGTTTATATTTTTTGCCATCGCGATGAATCGTCACTTCTAAAAATGTCGATAAGGCATTAACAACGGATGAGCCAACACCGTGTAAGCCGCCACTCGTTTTATAGCCGCCTTGTCCAAATTTACCACCTGCATGTAAGACTGTGAAAATAATTTCAGGGGTAGGTTTGCCCATTTTATGCATACCTGTTGGCATTCCACGTCCAAAATCGCGAACGCTTAAACTTTGATCTTTATGAATTGTGACAATGATATGAGAACCAAAGCCAGCAAGTGCTTCATCCACCGCATTATCTACGATTTCATATACAAGGTGATGAAGTCCTCTGCCATCTGTGGAACCGATATACATGCCGGGTCGCTTTCGTACCGCTTCTAATCCTTCTAATACTTGAATTGCGTCATCATTATAGACGCTAGGTGACTGTTTATTCGCCAAAAGATTCCCCTCCAAAAAACAAACGCATGTTCTGATTACGTTCTCATCCTAATAATAATAGCATTTCCTGTCAATAGCTAGTGACAGATATATATTTTTTTAATTACGCTACAACGTAATTGCTTCTATGAACTTTGTTTAGAGGCCAATCAAGGGCAGGCTGCTGTCATGAATGACTGCACTTATTTTAAGCTTACTGCCTTGTACGACCAAACAAAAATCCACGACAACTGTAGGAGGCGCTATCTTCACTAAAGCGAGCATTGAACGCCTTCTAATTACTTAACATTACAGCCTACCAAAACATCATCGGTAGGCGTTTTCTGTTGAGTGATGATTTTTAATAGCTTCACAAGAGAAATTAAAGATAGACTTCTATTCTACCAAAGGAATGTGTGATTGACAAAATTGCCATTTTACCTATATTTTAAGAAAGCACTTAGGTATTAATACAATACTAGTTCCGAATAACCGTACATAAGCTATCATAAGCCTGTGACTTTTGAAATCATGAAGTACTATTTCCTTTTGTATTGAATTCAAGGCTCATGATGAAATCTCCTTCATATCATTGTAGATTAAAGAGAAAAAGTGTAAAATACTTGTTACAAACTATTAGTACCAAGTGTTATTATTTGGATGAAAGGAGTCCACCTATGTTAAACGGACTTATTATTTTATGTGCCTATCTCATCGGCTCTATACCTTCCGGGTTATGGATTGGCAAAATATTTTACAAAACAGATATTCGCGAGCATGGTAGTGGCAATTTAGGGGCTACCAATACTTTCCGTATATTAGGAAAAAAAGCGGGTTTAGTGGTGACGGTGATGGATGTTTTAAAAGGAACAGCAGCCGTGTTACTAGTGACGCTACCAGTATTTGCTGATGTCACGATCCACTCACTTATTTTAGGGCTTGTTGCGGTCATTGGACATATGTTCCCAATCTTTGCAAATTTCCGTGGCGGTAAAGCGGTTGCTACTTCAGCTGGCGTCCTTCTAGGCTATTCTTGGCCTCTATTCATTTTACTATTCATCACTTTTATCGTAACATTAAAGCTCACGAAAATTGTCAGCCTCACATCCATGATTGCGGCACTCGTCGCATTAATTTATTCGATAATCTATTATTTTGTGACAGGCGACTTTGCATTAGGGATTTTAGTAGCCTTTTTATTTACCTTTATCATTTATCGACACCGAGCAAATATTTCGCGCATTAAAAATGGCACGGAGCCAAAAGTTAAATGGCTTTAAAAATGAAAGGAGTTCTCGCATGAATATCGCACTGACAGCGCAAGCTTTACAATGGTTTAAAAATGAAATGGAAGTCGAAAAAGGTGATTCAATTCGCTTTTATGCTAGATATGGCGGCTCAAGTCCATTTCATGAAGGTTTTTCCCTAGGGATGACACGTGAAGAACCGATTGAGATAGGCGTTCAAACTGTAGTAGACGATGTCACATACTATATTGACGAAAAAGATTTATGGTTTTTTAACGATTATACCTTACACGTTGATGTAGACGAACAACTTCACGAATTAAAGTATGACTATAAAAAATAACACAGTATTTCCTTTCGCTATTGAAAGGAAATGCTGTTTTTTTATTTCAAAACTAAACCATCTTAAGTTGACTTGTTTTGGTTTAGCTCTCCGCAAAATTGACCATCCTCATACTAGTCAATCTATACTCTGAGGAGGAATATAAATGCCCGTTTCAGAAAACAACAATACCTCCCAACAGCCATTAACGAATTTACTGCACACTTCGCTTTCAGAAAATATTTTTACAATCAAAGAAGCACTTGGTCATAGTAATGATGTGATTATTCGTGAAATTATTATCGACAAACTTGGTTGTTTATCTATCGCCATTATCAACATTGATGGTATTTCTGACAAAACTGTTATTACGGATTTTATACTTGAAAATCTACTGCTTGAAATTGACAACGAACCGGAAAATAAAATTGACAACATAAATGACTATATGAAAAAACATTGTTTAGCGGTAGGTGATGTAAAAGATCTTTTTGATTTTACCGCATTATTTACGTCCATTTTAAATGGTGAGACCGTCATTTTATTAGAAGGGCAATCCGTGGCAATTGGAACAGATACTAAAAACGCAAAAGATCGAGCCGTCACCGAGCCACAAACAGAATCTGTGATTAGAGGGCCCCGCGAATCTTTTACTGAAACATTGCGGACCAACACAGCACTCATTCGTCGCAAAATAAAAAGCCCTAATCTTTGGATAAAATCTCGGGTCATAGGAGAGGTAACCCAAACAGATGTAGCTGTTATGTATATCAATGGCATAGCCAATGACAAAATTGTACAAGAGGTGCTTGACCGATTAGATCGAATTAAAATTGATGGTGTATTAGAAACCGGCTATATTGAGGATTTTATTCAGGACTCGAAATATTCCATATTTCCAATGATTTATAATACAGAACGGCCAGATGTTATTGCCGGTGAATTATTAGAAGGTCGAATTGCGATATTAGTGGATGGAACACCTCTTGTATTAACCGTCCCTGTCGTATTTACATCCTTTTTACAGGCTGCAGAAGATTATTACCAAAATTGGATTATTAGTTCCCTAATCCGCCTTTTACGTTTTTTTGGTATTTCGCTTGCATTAATTATGCCTTCTTTATATGTGGCTATTACGACCTTTCATCAAGAAATGCTTCCGACGCCAATGCTTATTAGTATCGCTTCACAGCGAGAAGGCGTGCCCTTCCCCGCCGTCGTTGAAGCACTAATTATGGAAGTTGCCTTTGAAATATTGCGAGAGGCAGGTCTACGGATGCCAAGAACGATTGGTCCAGCCGTATCCATTGTCGGTACGTTAGTAATAGGACAAGCTGCCGTGGAAGCTGGCGTAGTATCCGCGGTGATGGTCATTATCGTGGCATTAACAGCCATTTGTAGTTTCCTGTTTCCTTCTTACGGCTTATCAAATACGATTCGTGTCCTACGCTTCCCTCTTATGATATTAGCTGCGATTTTTGGTTTATTTGGGGTGATGTTCGGCATTATGATGATTATCCTTCATTTATGTAGTTTAAGATCTTTTGGTGTTCCATATATGAGTCCATTCGGGCCATTAATTGTAAAAGACCAAAAAGATGCGATGGTCTTGTTCCCACGCAGAAAGTTATTGACAAGACCCCGACTGGTTAGTCAAAAAAATAATGTTCGAGAACAACAATATCACGAAAAAAAGAACTAAACATTAAAGTGCAAATGAGGAATCCATCATGTCAAACAGAAAGATGATTTTGTTATTCTTAATCCTCACTTTATTATTGAGTGGTTGCTGGAGTAAGCGAGAATTAAACGAATTAGCAATCGTCGTGGCACTAGGTATCGATAAGGTCGATGAGGATTTTGAAGTTTCCATTCAAGTAGTAGATCCGAGTCAAATTTCTTCAAAGCAACCATCCAGTGGACGCGCACCCGTTGTTACCTACCATGCTAAAGGAAAAAGTGTGTTTGAGGCCATTAGAAGAATGACAACGTTAACACCTCGGAAACCTTATTTTGCTCATTTGCAAATTGTCGTAATAGGTGAAGAATTAGCAGAGGCAGGCTTAAACGAACCACTAGATTTTATTGCAAGAGATCATGAATTTAGAAACGACTTTGATCTTGTAGTATCTCATAAAACAGCGGCAAAAGAAGTGCTGAATGTCTTAACACCTATTGAAAAAATGCCCGCCAATAAATTATTAAATTCGATCAAGGTGTCGGAAAAATCATGGGGCTCAACCTTATCTGTTCGCACAGATGAATTGCTCAACACCCTTAGTGGTAAAGAAAAAAGTGCCGTTTTATCAGCAGTTGAGATACAAGGAGATTTGCAATTAGGGATTGACCAAACCAATGTAGAAAGAATTAAAACACCTGTTATTTTAAAATATGCGGGTATCGCTATGTTTAAAGAGGATAAATTAGTCGGGTTATTATCAGAAGATGACAGTATTTATTTTAATTACTTGAATAACAAAATTAAAAGTACAGTAGAAGTTCTCGCGTGCCCTAAAGGTGGAGAGTTATCCACTGAAATTACGAGTTCGTCCTCCAAAATTAAAGGGACTTTCAAAAATGGTACGCCGCACATCACGATAAAAATTGATGTTACGCAAAATATTGGTGAAGTGAATTGTGCCATTAATTTAACCCAAAACCACACCATTCAACAGATCGACAAAAAGACAGCAGAAAAGATAAAAGCACATACAGAAAAAACTTTAGCTATTATTCAGAAAAATTATAAGCTCGATTTATTAGGTTTTAGCGAGGCACTCCATCGCAGCGATCCGAAAAAGTGGGAAAAGATTCATAAAGAATGGTCAACACTTTATCCAACTGTACCTGTTACGATTCATGTACAGGTCACAACCCAAGGATTAGGAACAATCCAAAACTCATTATTGTACAATTCAAAGGAGTAACTCACGATGTTTATTAGCATGATCGTCATACTTGTTTCGTTGATGATTGCTTATATTATGATTCCCCCATTGTTGAAAAAAGGCGAAAAAAAAACAATATTCGCCTTTTCTATTTTATTGTTTATAGGCGCCATTTTAAATATCGCCATTGGTTTAAAAATAAATATCCCTAGCCCATTAGATTTTATTACATTTATTTTTACACCTATTAGGAAAATGTTATTATCATTTTTTTAATAAGAATGACTAGAAAGGGTAGTGACTAATGGAAAAACAATTACTTAGTGCCAGACAATTTACAATCATTACCCTTCTCCATTCTATTGGGACGGCCATATTAATTGTGCCAGCGAGCATTACAAAGCAGCTTCATCAAGATGCATGGATTGGCGCAACTATTGGCGTCTTATTAAGCTTTTTAATTGTAAAATTGTATACAAGCCTTGGAACTCAAACACCGCACCTTACGTTTGTCGAAGCAAATGGAAAAATTTTAGGTAAATTTTTTGGAACTTTGACCTCTCTAGGGTTTATCACTCTCGCATTTTTTTCGGCTAGTGAATTGTTATATTTTATTGGCATCTTTATGCAAACAGAAGTAATGCCCGAGACACCTACTTTGTCCTTTGCTGTATTATTTACCATTATTCTTGTTTTTGCATCGTTTCTAGGCATTGAAGTGTTTGCACGGTCAGCAGAAATCCTATTTCCTATATTTCTATTTATATTTATTGTATTTCTTGTTTGTATTTCGCCTCAAATTAATATTGAAAATATCCAACCTATTTTTGAAACAAAGACAACATCTTTAATAACCGGTATTCTTAAATTTATGAGTATTTTTTCATTCCCGCTCGTTATGTTACTTATGATTTTCCCTTCTGCTGTCAATATACCGAAAGCAGCACAAAAAGGATTTTATTTCGGCACGCTCTGCGGAGGAATTGTATTAATTATCATTATCGCCCTCTCAACACTCGTAATTGGTCCAACGAATACTTCCATTGAGTCATTTCCTAGCTATGCACTGGCTCAACGGATTTCTATAGGCAATTTCTTTCAACGTGTTGAAATTGTTATGGCTGTCATGTGGATTATCTCCATCTATATTCGAACTTTTCTCTATTTTTATGCTTCTGTAATAGGTATAGCACAAATCCTAAATATTAAAGATCCACGACCATTAATTTTGCCATTAGGAATGTGCATGATTGCGTTGTCTCAAATTGTTCATCCTAATATTGTGCATTCTAATAATTATAATCAAAAAATTTGGCCGCTATATTCAGGCTTATTCACTGTCTTGTTAGCCCTCTTATTACTTGTCATTGCAAAAATGCGAAAGATAAAAAGCAAAACAGCCGGTGATTGTTCAAATCAACAAACTGACCAAAGTACATTGAACTCAAGTGAAAGAACATAAAAAATCCAATTTCTCAGTATTTCGATTGAGAAATTGGATTTTTTAAATCTTCACAAAAGCAAATGGAAAGCGACAAATTAGATATGGTATTCAATTTCATCAACAAAATCCCATTCATACGGCGTTTCTTGATAAACATAGTAGTTTAGCCAATTGGAGAATAATAAATGGGTATGTGCTCGCCATGTATTAATAGGTTCTTTAGCTGGGTCATCATTCGGGAAATAGTTAACAGGCACTGCAATGTCGATTCCTTTTGCCACATCGCGACTATATTCATCGGCTAGTGTTGTCGCATCGTATTCTAAGTGCCCAGTAATCATAATATTTTTATTATCTTTTGATTGGACAATAAAAACGCCTGCATCTTCTGAATACGATAGTAAACGTAATTCCGGATGATTGCGTACTTCTTCGATTGAAACAGAAGTATACCGCGAATGTGGTGCTGTAAATAAATCACTAAATCCTCTTACTAAATCGACCGTTAAATCCGTAATCACATGTGAATATACACCCGAACACTTTTCTGGTAATTCAAATTTTCCGATGCCATAGTGATGATATAAGGCAGCCTGTGCACCCCAACAGATATGCAAGACAGATGTGACATTTTTAGCAGACCAATCCATTATCTCTGAGATTTCTTCCCAATAATTCACTTCTTCAAATGCCATTTTTTCCACTGGTGCACCCGTAATAATCATCCCGTCAAAGCGACGATGACGTATCTCGTTAAATGTTGAATAAAAGAGTTGTAAATGCGATTTACTAACATTTTTAGACTCGTGTGTTGCCGTATTTAAAAATGTTATATTGACTTGTAATGGCGTATTTCCAAGCAATCGAAGTAATTGTAATTCTGTTTTCTCTTTTTCCGGCATTAAATTAAATATTAAAATATTTAACGGACGAATTTGTTGTGTTTTGGCACGATCTTCTTCCATGACGAATATTTTTTCCTCACGTAAATGTTCTCCAGCTGGTAAGTTTTTCGGAATATTAATTGGCATATTGTTGTCCCCTTTTCTTTCATTTTTTTTCTCTCTATGTAAATTAAAAAATCCCCCTCATTCCATAAGAGCAAGAATGAGAAGGATAATTATCACGTTCACTCTTATCTCTCAAAGGAAAAATCCTTTGGTGGAATTAGCACCTTTCTAACAATGTTAGAGGTTGCTGAAGCGTCATAGGGCCAAATCCCTCAGCTTCTCTTGATAAGATTATTCAATTAAAAAGAATTGTATCATGAACAATTAAGAATTTCAATAATACATAGAATATTTTGTATTTAAACGAATGGAAGCTTATGAATTGTTAAACACTACTATCAAGTTATATTTTTGACAGCCAGTCCCAATTCTAATAGGCATACACGAAAATTAATGGAACCAATAAATCGTAATGGCAATCATAGAGGTATTATGTTAACATATACCTTTAGTAACAGAGAGGAACGTGAATATTTTGATTAAAATTGAACTCCCAAAACCAGACTTAGTAATTCGTCAACGTGAGCAAGTATTAAAACCAGGGGATGTAGAAATTACGCCTTTCCACGGTTTTATTGATTTCCATAAAATCACTCGCGAAAAAGGTGGCATTTTCTTATTTTATAATGAAAAAAATGAGCTATTATTTGTAGGGAAAGCACGTAAAATTCGCCAACGTATTAAAAAGCATTTTGAAGATAATGTATCACCAATGAAAAAATACCGTGATGAAATTTTCAAAATCGAAGTGTATGAAATTGATGATCCAATGGAACGTGAAATTTACGAAACATATGCGATTAACACATTCCGTGCAAAATATAATCTAGATAAAGTATTTTATTAAGATTCAAGCCGTTAGCATACATGATGCTAACGGTTTTTCTATTCTATAGTGGCAAAAAGAAAAACCCCAAGCGTTGTCACTCGAGGTTTTCATCATTAGATAAATAGTTTTTCATCTTTAAATTTATGAGCTGTTAGCCAACTGACGATAACAAAGATAATCAATGAAGCTACTATCGGGATGGTCACCGTATGCATACCAAAAATCGTCGGATAAAAGCGATCAATCATAATATATAACGTCATGCCCGTAATCATGGACGCAATCGCCCCGTATTTATTGGCTTTTTTCCAATACAACCCTAGCACAACTGACCAAATAAAGACAGCCTCTAAGCCACCAAATGCAAATAAATTGAGCCAAACAAGTAAATCTGGCGGATTTAACGCAAATACAACGACTGCTAAACCAATCACCGTTGTTACCACGAAGCTAGCACGCTTGATTTCTCGATCATTGGCAGTGGGCTTGATATAGTTCAAATAAATATCCTTTACCACTGTTGAACTAACTAGCATCAGCAACGCATTCACGGTAGACATCGTCGCTGCCATCGGTGCTGCTAACACAATGCCCGCTAAAAACGGCGGCAGCACTTTTAACGTAAGCAACGGCATTACCTTATCACCAATTTCAATGCCAGGAATTACTGGACGGGCTAATACACCAATCAAGTGCATCCCGAACATAATTGTCCCAATAGCAATTGTGCCAATAATAATCGCTAAATGCATGCTTTTGGAATCTTTATAGCTCATGGCGCGGACTGCTATTTGAGGAAGCCCTACCACACCAATGCCGATTAAAATCCAAAATGTTGAGACGTACAATGGTGTCAGTTCCCCTTCAGCACCAAATGGTGACACTAGGTTTGGATTTTCCGCAACAAGGGACGTCATAATTTGATCGATGCCACCACCAGCAACGATTGTCCCAATCAGTAAAATTACAGTACCAATCACCATAATGGAACCTTGAACCGTATCCGTTAACGCTACAGCACGGAATCCTCCGATAATCACATAAATTAATACTGAAACAGCAAAAATAAAGAGTGCTGCTGTATAGTCAAGACCTGTTAATGATTCAATTAAGCGCGCGCCCCCGACCCATTGTGCCATCATCGCAGAAAATAAAAAGACAATAATACTAATCGCTGACAATATAACGATGACATGGCTTTTGTAGCGTTCACGTAAAAAATCAATTAATGTAATCGCTTGATAGCGGCGAGCAATAATGGCAAATTTCTTGCCTAGTATCATCAGTACAAAATAGCCTGCTGGCAGTTGAGCCATCGCTAACAAGACCCATCCAAGCCCTTTATTATAAGCAACACCCGGTCCACCGATAAAGCTGCTTGCACTACCATACGTGGCAATCATCGTCATTGCTAGGATAAAGCCGCCCATTTCACGACCGCCAAGAAAATATTCCTGTAAAAATGAATTCGATGAACGAACATGCTTATTCGCCCATATGCCAATCCCAAAAATAATAATTAAAAAAACAAGAAGCGGAAAAATAACTTGCCAATGCATTATTCATCCACCTCCCCGTCATCAAATGGTACCTCTTTAAAAAAGAGCTTTAAGACGAGCCAGATTAATACAATCATAAAACCTGTTCCAGCGATACAACTATAGAAAAACCAAGCTGGGAAACCCAATACATACGAATATGCTGTTGGATCTCCCGAACCTAGACCATAGGCAAAGCCGTACCAAATCGCAAAGTTGACAAATACAAGCCCAATGCCAATAAGCGCCTCACGATGCGCAATTTTAAAGCGTTGATCTTTCAAAATAGAATCCCCCTAACCTACTCTATTTTACTGTGATGTAGGACTAATGGGAAGCATTGTGAGAAAAGTAGATAAAAAAAGCAAAAGTTAGCGAACAATCCCTATCAAATGGGTATCTTACAAGGCTCCAATCCGAATACGCTTTCTGCCTTTTCGGACGATTGTTGTAATTTTTGTGGCGATTTTCTCCCACTTATTGGCGGTTTCGGCGTCTTTCATGGCGATTTCACCCATCTTACCTATCTTCAAGAGCTTTTTAATTGCAATTGAAGTGCTTTTTTATCAATTTTCCCAACAATCGTTTTTGGTAATTCATCAATCATAATAATTTTTTTCGGGATTTTATAGTGACCTAAATAGCTTCGACACAGGTTTTCTACTTCGTCTACTAACGTATCTGACTTATGATGGCAGACAATAAATGCTGTGACAACTTCGCCCCAATAATTATCTGGTGCTCCAATGACTGCCGCTTCTTTTACGAGCTGATGACGAAGTATGCATTGCTCCACTTCTTGCGGATAGACGTTCTCCCCACCACTAATAATCATGTCTTTCCTACGACCGACGATATAAAAATACCCTTCTTCATCCATTGTCGCTAAATCACCAGTCCTTAACCAGCCATCTCGTATCGTATTGTCGGTTTCCTGCTGATTATTCCAATAAAATCGAAACATATGCTTGCCTCTAACGAACAGTTCGCCTACTTCATGGGCAGCGCAGCTTTCACCCGCTTGATTGATAATTTTCGCCTCATTAAATTGCATACTTTTACCCACTGCCCCCTTTTTGACATAGGCTTCTTCACGTGAGATATAAAAATTGTTCGGTCCAGCCTCTGTTAAGCCATAACCTTCTTTAAAAAAAAGTCCCTTTTTAAAAAATGCATCATATATCGGAAGAGGGCACGGTGCGCCGCCAGATAAAAACACTTTTACAGTGGGAAAACTACTTTTGTGAAAATAGTTTGTCGTTATCATCGCTTGATACATCGTTGGGACAAAAAGCGAAATCGTTGTCTTATAGAAATTAATTGCTTTGAGTGCTGTTTCCGCTTCAAACTTATCACCGATAACAACCGTCCCACCCGCCATTAACAATGGAATGGATAGTGCGTTAAGCCCACCCGTATGAAACATGGGCATATAGTTTAACGTACAATCGTCTTCACATAACCCCCAACTAATAATTGTATTAATTGCATTCCAATTTACAGAATTGAAAGACAACACTACCCCCTTTGCTTTGCCAGTTGTGCCACCTGTATAAATCATTAGCCAAGGTTCATTTAAATCCAGTTCTATTGAGCTCGCAATAGTCGCTGACGGCAGAACTTGTTGAATAGGGTACATCATTGCAAGTTGTAAAGGGCATGGTATTCCTTGGTCATATAAAAGTAAAGAAGGTGTAGCATCCGCAACAATTTCATTTAACTCCTCTGCACTTAAGCGCCAGTTTAAAGGAACATAAATCAGACCCCGTAATCCACAAGCAAATAATATAGCAAATAAGTGACTATTATTTCGAGAAAAAACCGCTACTCGGCTACCTGATTGTAATCCTTGAACTTCAAAAAAATGGCTCCATTTGGCGATTTCAAGTGTTAATTGCCGATAAGTCCATTGTTCATTTGTTTCTAAGTTCACTAATGCTGGCCGATTCGGTGTTAAAGATGCACGATTTAAAATCCAAGCTTGCTCTGCAAACATCTTGAACTCCTCCTTTATCACATCATAATAGCGCCATCCACATGGAGTGTATGACCGTGGACATAGGAAGCCTCTTCAGATGCTAAAAATAAATAAGCATTAGCAATATCCCTAGGTGTACCTAATCGTTGAAGTGGCACGATTGCACGCATTTTTTCCAGTACCGTTTCAGGCATCTTTTTGACCATTTCAGTTTCTGTAAATCCAGGTGCCACCGCATTTACATTGATGCCTTTACGCCCTAACTCTTTTGCCCATGTTTTTGTCATACCTACAATCGCCGCCTTTGAAGCAGCATAATTTGTTTGCCCTACATTTCCATATACACCACTTACCGAGGAGGTATTAATAATTTTTCCGTATCCAGCAGCTATCATATGAACACTAACTTCTTGCGTGCAGTGGAAAACTCCTGACAAGTTGACATCAAGTACTTGTTGAAATTGGTCTTCTGTCATTTTTGACAACATGGCATCGCGTGTTATTCCTGCATTATTTACTAAAATATCAATGCGACCAGCTTGCTCGATCACAGTTGTCACAAGCTTTTTCACACACTCTCTATCTGCTACGTTAACCTGCACGAATATAGCTTTTTCACCTAGTTGATTGGCTGCCATTTTTCCCGCGTTGTCATCAAAATCCGCAAGATATACAACGGCTCCTTCTTCTATGAATCGTTCTGCTGCAGCAAATCCTATCCCGTTTGCCGCCCCTGTAATAATGGCTACTTTATTGTTTAAGCGCATTGATTTTCCCTCCAAATTGTAAAAATGTTTCAATTTCAAATAGCAGTTGTTGTAAATCATCGATTAGCGGAGAATGCCCACAATTTTTTAAACTAACAAATTGTGCATGCTTTGCTAAATCGCCCATTGTTTCCTCATTCATTTGCTCCGTAATCACTAAGTCACGGTCTCCTCTTAACACTAAAATCGGAATGTTTAGTTGTTGTACTTCATTCGTCCCTTTCGCCACTTCATTATCTACTGCACTTAAATTAAAAGTATTTAACGCGTGGTAAACTTCGGCTAAATTTCTTTGTGTGAGCATATCGGCTACATAGGCATCATAGTGTTCAGGGTCGGGCTGACGATGGGTATAAATGAATGTATCCCAAATCGACTTTAAACCTTGGCTATTTTTTGTATCGTAGAAACCTTGTACCGTCTTTGTTTTCGACGTATCCATCAGTACTTCTTGATACGTGGCAGCTCTTTTGAATGCGGCTGGATTGCCCGTACCGAAATCACTATAAAATGGATACCCCCTTGTCGAAGCGGAAGCTAATAAAATCAGCCGTTGACAATAACCCGGATAATTTGCAACAAACTGCATGCATACTGCTCCGCCTGTGGACCAGCCAATCATGTCAAAATGGTCTAAGTCAATGGCATCCACAAATAGTTTGACATCATCACTAAAATCTTGAATTGCGTGAATAGGTTGATGATAAGATGAACCTCCAAAACCTCTTAAATCAATGGCATAAATCGTGTAGTTTGTATCTAGAGATACCAACAGCACATCCCAATGTTTGGAGGAGGTCATATTCCCATGAATACACAATAACGTTTGATTACCTCCATCCCGCTTACGATAAGCCATTGTTTCCCCATTTTTTAGTTGAACCTTTTGTAACATCGTGCTTCCTCCCTATCCCCAGCGAATTGTTATAGCTCCCCATACATAGCCGATACCCGCACTAACAAGCGTGACAATGTCCCCATCCACAATACGCTTTTGCTCTAACGCAAGCTGTAATGATAATATTTGATCAATTTGTCCAATATGACCATAGTCTTGAAGATAAATGGATTGTTCCTCTTTCAAACCAAGTTCTGATAGGATATATGCGTGCGCAGAGCGCTTCATATGAAGCATGGCGATGTAGCGAATATGTTCTTCTTTTAATCCACTTTTCGCTAAAGATGTACGAATGACCTTTAAAAAATTATTTAAAGATTTTTGCTCAAGCCGTTCTTTCATACCGACTGGATCTAAAACATCTAATTGGTACAAGTTATTCGCTAAATCTTCTGGTGTCAGAGGCTTTTTAGTGCCTCCAACGGGGACAACAACATCCTCTGAAAAAGAACCATCTGTCATAATATCCGCCTCTAATAAATGGTTGTGCTTGTAATTTTTTTGTAAAACAATAGCACCCCCGCCAGCGCCCAAATTATACATAAAGCGTGTTCTCGGATTGCGATAATCGATAAAATCAACATTTCGATATCCTCCTGCAAGTAACACGGTGTGAATGCTGTCATCAGATTCCATTAAGCTTTTCGCTAACTTTAGTGCCATAATCGTCGTCCCACAGCGTAACTGCACATCGAATGCCCAAGCATTGACGGCACCAAGCTCTTCTTGCATTTTGATGGAAGCCGTCCAAAGTGGATATTCCTTATGTTCTTCCCCTATATACATCACGACATCAATTGTTTTAGGTTCAATCCCTGCTTTTTGTATAGCCTCTTGTGCAGCCCAAATGCCCATTTGCACCGTATGATCCTGTTCATCAGGAATTGGTTTTTCGTGTATACCCAATTTATGTCGAATAATGTGCTCAGGAATCATCGAACGTGCTGCAATTTCGGTTGCGGTCATTTTCCTTTTGGGCATATAGATTCCTGTACTGACAATACCTACAGTCATTCAAACCCCTCCTTTTCATGTGACAGGGCAGGTGGTGTTTTCCTTTTTGCTTTAAGCTTCCTTCTCCAATTCCAAATCATAAAACGGATGGAGCCTATAATCCCTTTTGGGAAAAAGATGACGGCTAAAATATAGAGAATGCCAAAGAAAATAATCCAACGTTCAAAAATTGGATAATCTCTCGCCATGCCTGAAAGTGTATGTTGTGCATACTCAATCACGGCAGCACCAAGCAATGGTCCAACTAATGTACCGACGCCTCCAATAATCGTCATTAATAATGCATCTAGCGTGATGTCCATCGTCATAACACTTGTATTAACAAATCGTAATGACAGCGCATAAAGTGAACCCGCTAAGCTAGCTACCGTCCCAGCTATAATTGATGCGATTACTTTATAATGTAAGGTCTGAAATCCTAATGATTTTGTTCTTTGCTCATTTTCGCGCACCGCGATTAAAATACGCCCGGTTGGTGACTGTACGAAGCGATAGAGCGTAATAAAAACAACTACTAAACATGCGAGTACAAAGAAATAAAAGGTTATACGATCTTTAAACATTTCTGGTGCTCTAAATGTAAACCCGTCATTGCCATATGTAATGGAACGCCATTTTTCAGCAACAACTAAAAACAATCCAGAAAAAGCGAGTGTGAGCATCGCAAAAAAGTGACTTTTTAAACGCAAAGTTAGTAATCCAACAACAAAACTAACAATGCCTGCTAAAAACATCCCTACAACAATGGACAATAAAAAGATAGAAAGTGTCGTATCGACTTGCTTCAGCATGACTGCTGTTGTATAAGCACCTATTCCAAAGAACATGGCGTGCCCAAACGATACTATCCCTGTATAGCCAAGCAAAATATCATAGCTCATTGCTAAAATACCAAAGATAAAAATTTGCGTTAATAAGATAATCAATGTCCTTGAATCATTGACGAATGGCAGAAGTACGAGGATTGCTAACATAAGAACAAAACTAAGATGCTTCCACGTCAGCTTTTTCATCATGGCGATCGCTCCTTCCCGATTGTAAATAAGCCTTGTGGTCGGAAAATTAGCACGATGGCCATGAGGATCATATTGACAGCAAGTGATAACACCGGTACATAATAAGCCATAAAACTACCAGCAAGCCCTACTAAAATTGCAGCGAGCAGCGAGCCTGAAAAACTTCCCATGCCACCTATCACAACAACGATAAAGCCTAATATTGCATATTCCATCCCCATCTCGGCATAAATAACACCCGAATATGGTGCCATTAACATACCGCTCAATGCGGCTAAAGTAGCACCTACCATAAAGACATATAAGAATACTTGTTTAATATGAATACCAAGTGCTTGCGCCATTTCTTTATCCTGTACACCCGCTCGAACAATTAGCCCAATCTTTGTTCGCTTCAGCATGTATTGGAAAATCCCGAAAATCACAAAACCTACTACAATAATAAATAATCGATATTTAATTATAATGACATCGCCAAATTCCCAACTCCCTGCTAAATAGCTGGGTGTTTTCACGGACACACCATTTGGGCCAAACACAACCTTAATCATCTCTTGTAATACAAGCATTAACCCTAAAGTGATTAATATTTGTTGAATATGATTACCATATACTGGTGTAATAATAAACTTTTCTGTTAATAAACCTAAAATGCCACCTGCAACAAGCGCTCCAATAATGCCAATTAAGAAACTTTCTGTGTACATATACGTAAATATCCCTGCATAGGCACCCCAGACAAATAATCCACCATGTGCAAAATTCAAAACATCCATTAGCCCAAAAATTAATGTCAGCCCTGCTGCAAGCAAAAAGATTAACATGCCTGTAGCCAGCCCGTTAATAACCAAATTTACAATTAGCTCCAATAAACTACACCTCCTTTATCCGATGCCAAGATATTTACGCTTCAACTCTTCATTTTGGATAAGCTCTTTCATGTTTCCTGAATGTACTGTTTTACCATCATCAATTAATGTATACGTATCGCCAATTCGACTGGCCATCATAAAGTTTTGCTCCACAAGGACAATGGACGTTTGCTTCTTCATTTCAACAATGGCTTCCATCACTTTCTCCACAACAATTGGCGCAAGCCCTTTAGAAGGCTCGTCAATCAAAATCAATTGACTATCATTGATAAATGCTCTTGCCATTGATAGCATTTGTTTTTGACCACCAGAAAGATGGCCACCAGCTTTTTTCCAAAATTTCTTTAAATCCGGAAAAAGCTCTAGTACATACTGCTGTCGCTCCATAGCAGCCGTATTCTCTTTGCGCATCGCCACTTTCATATTTTCTTCTACCGTTAAATCGGAAAAGATTCCTTGGTTTTCGGGTACATAGCCAATACCTAATTTCGCCACTTTGTGGGTTGGGCTTTTTTTTATCGATTGCATTTGAAATTGAACATCGCCTTGTGAAGCGGGTGTCAAGCCCATAATCGTTTTTAATGTGGTTGTTTTCCCCGCGCCGTTTCTCCCTAGTAGAACACTGACCTGCCCTGCCATCGCCTCAAAATTCACACCCTGCAAAATATGGTATTGCCCAATATGCGTATGAACATCATGTAATTTCAGTAAGGTGTTCATCATACAGACCTCCTAAATAAGCATTTTGTACGGTTTCATTTTGCATAATGGCATCTGGCGTTCCATCGGCAAGAAGCTGACCATTAAATAACACCATAATGGAATCAGACAAATCCAAAATCATATCCATCTTGTGTTCAATTAACAGAATGGTTTTATCCCCTTTATGTTTAATTGTTCGAATTACTTCTAAAATAGCTGGTACTTCTTCTAATGACATACCGGCAGTAGGCTCATCTAGCAGTAAAATTTCTGTATCCAATGCAAGCAACATCGCAATTTCTAATTTGCGTTTTTCCCCATGCGACAGCATCGTTGTCAACGCATCTCTTTTGTTATGGAGTAAAACAAGCGTCAATAGCTCTTCCGCTTTTTCTGTAATTGCTTGATAACTTTTAAAATGACGAAACATTTGATAACGTATTTTTTCTTTAGATTGCACAGCTAGTCGCACATTTTCTAACACTGTTAAATTTGGAAAAACATTTGTAATTTGAAATGAACGGCCTAGCCCCATACGTGTTCTTTCAACCGAAGATGCTTGCGCAAGCGACTGTCCTTTAAAATACACATCACCAACAGTGGGTTTTAACTCTCCACTAATTAGATTAAAAAATGTCGTTTTGCCTGCCCCATTCGGACCTATAATGGATTTCAAATGTTTTTCTGGCATTGTAAAATTCACATGATCGACCGCAATATGACCACCAAATCGAATCGTTAAATTTTCTGTTCGCAAAATAGGTTCCATATTAATCTCCTTTCCAATGTTTCTATTGCTCTTCACCTGTTCTTCCAAAGAAGAGATGAAGAGAGACAGAATGACATTGTTTTTTCTGTCTCTCCAAGTAAAGGAAGGATCGTCTAATTCGAAATCGGTGGTGCCGTTTCCTCAGGACTAAGCTCACGAATTAGCACGGGCACTGGATAGTCAACACCCTCTTGTTGTTCTAAACGAATCGAATACATCGACTGTAAGGCTTGATGATCTTCTTTTCGGAAAGTCATTGTGCCTTTTGGCGTTTCAAATGACATTCCTTCCATAATGCCAATTAGTTTCTTTCCTTCCGCATCCCCTTGCGATTTTTTCAACGCTTCTACAATCGAAATCGCGGCAGACATCCCACCAGGTGTAAATAAATCTGGCACTTCATCAAAGCGTTTTTGGTGCTCCTCAACTAACCATTGATTCACATCATTTTGTGGCAACGTATGATAGTACACCGAGAACCCTTCCATTCCTATTAGCGGATTCATAAACTTTAGGGCAATAATATCTGGCGCGCCTGTAGAAATTTTAATGCCTTTCTCTTGAATTTTAAGATCGGCAATTTGATTCCAAGGCGAGTTAGCCCCAGCCCACACAACAAATAAATAATCCGGCTTGGCATCAATCACTTTTTGCAAATTAGATGTAAAATCCGTTGCTGCTGGATCGGCATATTCTTCTAAAACAATGTCTGCACCTAGTTTTTCCGCCGCTGTTTTAAATGCTTTTACCCCATCCCAGCCGAATGAGTAATCAGGAGCAAATGTTGCAATTTTAACGCCCTTGTTAGCAATAGCAGCCGCTGCAGCATATGCATCTTGTGAGGAGTTTCGCCCTGTACGGAATATATAGTCATTAAATTCTGCACCAGTAATGCTATCAGCTACTGCTGGTTCAACGACCATAATTTTTTCGTATTCCTCGGCTAATGGCAGGACAGCGAGCGTATCACCAGAGCTAGATGAACCAACTAAAAAATCGACTTTATCATCTTCTAGCAGTTTGGTAGCCTTTTGTACAGCTACTTCGGGTTTCGTTTCTGTATCTTCATAGACAATTTCTATTTTTTTACCGTTTACCTCCATGCTACCGTTTGTTGCATATTCGATACCTAAGTCAAACCCACGCTGTGTTTGCTTTCCGTATGATTCTAAAGCACCTGTCAATGACGCCAGTACTCCGATTTTAATCGTGCCACCTTGTTCTCCTTCCGCTTCCTTGGAAGCAGAATTGTCAGTGGAGCTTTCTTTTGCTCCTTCCCCATTACAAGCTGCTATCAACAAAGTCAAAACGGCTAACAGTAACACTAACCAATACTTTTTCATCCCAAAACCCCTTTCATTGTGAACTATAGAAAGCGCTTTCTTCGCCATGCATTTACTATATAAAAGTCCAGTTACAAATCAGTTACAAATTTGGGATATTAATTTAAAGAAAATAAAAAATGAGTTTGGCTCATGACCAAACTCATTCAAGTAATGTCTATACATTCCCCTCTTTTATACTAGTACTTGCGCTACAAGAAAAAAGAGCTATTCGTTTCTTCTACTCGATCTAACCATTCGCTAACAAGCACATGAAAAAGATGAGATTGTTCTATTTGGAGATTATGCCCTGCTCTATCTAAGATGGAGAATGTTGCTCTTGGGAAAAATTTAAGCAAGTCAAGGGCATCTTGATAGCCGACGACCGAATCTTGCTTGCCTACTAAAAACAGACTCGGTTGTTGGAAAAGAATGTCCTTTAAAGCAAAGGAAAACCCATAGTTTTGCAGGATTTTTTCAAGAAAAGCCTCATCTGCCAGTTGACAGCCAACTAATACTTCATTCGTATATCGATGCCAGTTATATGCATCTAAGACCACTTGATGGGTGCTGAAATCGTCTACTTCTTGTTTCGTCAATGTGGCTAAAAAAGGTTGATCAGTTGCAACAATCGTATGTGCTGGCACAATGCGGTCTTGTTTTTCGGGTACAATCATCGGACAAATAAGGGCAACACCTAAAATACGATCCTCAAGTTTCTGCATTATACCTCTTGTTAAGTACCCACCATAAGATTCACCCGCTATAACAAAAGATTGACTCGGCAAAACTGTCTGGATAAACGCTACTACTGCTTCTAACATATCATCTGTATTATGGATGTGTTCATAATCTTTTGTTTTACCCATACCTGGTAAATCAAGATAAATACGTTTCCATCCCTCTCGTTGCGTAAAAATCGGCTCCATACATCCCTTCATTAGTCGATGATCGGGAGTAAATCCGTGGAGCATAATAATAGGTTGTCCTACACCTATCTCTTCATAATAGATTGTTGCATTCGTTACTTGACAAAATGGCATTTGAGCTCCTCCAATAATTCGACAGATATTACGAAATTATTTAAATAACATTTACAGCTTTACCTATTCTTGCTAGCTCATTATTAAATCATACACAGCCATTGTTGATTCCAACGGCGTTGTTTTGAGCTCTGTTTGTAATTGTTGTACACATCTTTCATACCATTTCAATGCCAGTGAGCGGTTATTCAATTGGTAATAACTATACATTAAAAGACGATACCCTTCTTCCCAAAGTATATCTTCTTGAATTATTTTCTCTGCATAAAAAATGGCTTGTTTAAACTGATGTTGGCGCGTGGCATTTTGGGCTAATCGTTCAAGTACTTCAATATATAAAGTCTGTAATTTATCACGGTCTTGCGTCAACCAATCAATTTGCTTTTTTTCTGCATATAAAACATCTGTATAACTATCCGCAGCCAGTTGTAGCCACTCATCCGAAAAATGAGGGTCAAACTCCTCCATCCCTAACGTATAATAATAATAAAATCGTTCGACATCTATATGCAAAAACTGAATATGCTGTAGCTGATACATATTGTTTTTGCGATGAATAAAAAAGCTATCCTGACGGGCATTTCGCCTTGGTTCTAGCACTTTTAACAAAGTATTTAAAACAACTTTAAAATCGCGATCTACTGTCTCCACAGAACGTTCTGGCCATAACGCATGCGCAATTTCCTCTTTAGGCATATACCGTTGGCGATGACAATACAAATAAACAAAGAGCTCCTTCGATTTTTCGCGTTGCCATTCTTTATCTCCCAGTTTCTTATGATTTCTGATTAAATTTAAACTACCAAATAAATTCACTTGTATGTCATCTGTAGGGTACACGATATTGCCTTCCATTTGAAAATCATTTCGCAATGTTTGAATTTCAGCATTGTCTAGCCCACAGTGTTCACTATACTGCAAAAGCTCATAAAAAATCATTAAATTTGCTGGGCCAAGAATCGATTTCCTTTGAAAAAAATAATGATAGCCATTAGCAATACAAGTACTAGCAAAGTGCTGAAAACATTGACAAAATAGATGGGCGTTTTTCTCTTGCAAGGCAATAACAGATTGATAGAAAAAAACATGCATCTCCCCATATTGATCGCCACAATCAAGAAATAGCTTATGTGCCTTTACTAATATTTGTTTGGCTTCCTGCCACTCCTGACATGAAATCATCACCTTCACTTCAGCAAGTAAAATAAGGGCTGTCATCCAAGCATCTTGTACTTGCTCCGTTTCCTGCAATCCTAAAGCTAAATATTTTCTGGCAGCAACGTTATCCCCTTGTGCATGTTTGGCAATGGCAAGTCCCATATAGGGTTCCGCCTTTACACGCGAAATATTAATGGTATTCATTAACGTAATCGCCTTCTCATAGGCTTCACAAGCTCCAGCATAATTCGGAAAATCTAATAATAGCAAGGCATGTGCTTTTCGATTGTAGCCTACTGCTTCAATAAAAATAGACTTTTCTCGCACCCCTCTTCGAATGCCATGCTGAGCGGTATACCACGCTTCTTTGCCTTGACCTAATAGGGAGAAAACAAAGGATGCTAAAAGTTCACTTTCCCTATGTGTAGCTACTAATTGCGGAGGCATTTCCAATCTTTCAATCAAAAGATTCTTTGCTTCCACTAGTTGACCCGTGCGTAATAAAATACGTACATCTACATTTGCCCTATGCAACACAGCTTCATTTAACTTGACTTCATCTATAAATTGTTGTGCCTTTTTTGCCTTTCCTAAATTCACTAGATTCTCTGCATACTGACGTTGCAATTCTAAAAGTGCTTCCTCACTTAACGCAGCTTCCGGAGCCAATTGTAAGGCACGCTTTAAATAGGGTTCTGCTAATGCAGGTTGGATTGTATCAAGATAAATGTGCGCTAATCCAGCCTGTGCCTTTGTCATATAGAGCACATCATGATTGCTTTTAGCGATTCTTTCAGCCATTTCGTACGCATATTTAGCCTTTTCATAATAGGCTCGATATCGATGGCATTCTCCTTCAAAAAAATAGAGACGATAAAATTGCACTTTTTCCGCCGCCGAAAAACGATGAATTTTCTCTAATAGCCACTCAAACTGACCAGCTTTTACTAGATTTTCCGCATAATCTTGCAATAGTGTGCCACTAAAGTTGGAATCATTTGTTTTAAATGCATGATGTAAAATAGCATGCACATCGTTTTCTTGAACGTAAAACAAGGCAGCTTTTTCATGCAATTGAACAAATTGTTGCGGATTTTGCTGCCATTTTAATTCTAAAAATCGACGAAATAAAGCATGAAAACGGTAAAAGCCATTTTCAGCCATTGGTTGAATAAATAAATGTTTTTGCAACAACTGTTTGAATGTCTCAGCGGTTTCACTCTGATAAAACTGCGCAATTAACGCTTCGGAGAAAGTAGGAAATATCGCTAATTGAAGTAATGTCTTTTGCTCAAATTTAGGCATCTTGAAGAAAACTTCCTCCGATAAGTAAGTAAACAAGTCGTTTGAATGGATTGTTAACCAGTAATCTAGCGCTTCATAATTCCATTGTTCAGCTAGTAATGTGATGGAGATTGCCCAGCCTTCTGTAATGTCCAATACTTTTAGTATTTCATCTTGTGACAAGTGTGTGGCTACATAGTCTTCAAAAAACACAGCAATTTCTTCAGCAGAAAATGCTAAATCCGTTTCTGTTATAAAATGAGCTTTCATCTGCATTTTTAATTTTCGAATGATATCCCATTTCGGTAGTGTTCTAGAGGCGATTATAAAATGAATATGAGGTGGCGAAAATTCAATAATTTTTTCCATAACATAGTTTATATGAAATTCATGGTCGACTAAATGATAGTCGTCAATTACTAGTAAAAAGGAGTGTTCAATCTCACATAAACTATTGACAAATATCTTATACCAACGATTCAATTCTTCAATTTTAGGAAAACGTGATACCTGATTCCAATTGTCAAAATGTACACCAAAGTGCGGTATCACTCGTTGAATACTATAAAGTAAATGTCTTAGAAAGGGTAATATATTATCATCCTCTTCGGAAACACTATACCAAGAAAACGGGCTCGATTCCGCATGTAAAAACTGTGCTAAAATTGTGGTCTTTCCGTAACCAGCACCACTATGAATAAAAGTACAGGTGTGTTCAAGACCTTTTTTTAGTTTTTTCATCAATACAGCCCGACGAATACAATGATTGGATGGAATTGGTGGAATACATTTCGATTGAATAATAATATCTGCTGTCATTTTTACACTAACCTCCCCATAAGAACGGTAAGACGGGTTGTGGAATAGACTACATTCCATTCTTTTTGAATAGTTAAATTATTGACAGTTTACCATATACTATATGTAGTTTTACATATTTCCAGTAAATATTGCGACAAGCTATTATTTTATGTAGAAAATAAAAGATAGAGAAATAAAATAATCCCGATTATCATGGCTAGATAATCGGGATTGGGGCTTTATTTTTATAATAGTTCCTTACGTAATTGTGCAGCTGATTTTGGAGATAACAGACCGAACGGAATATCGAATACTGTTTTTGCACCTTTTTCACCCGCTTGACTTAAGCGGTGTGCTGCACGTGCATAAGCCACAAGGACACTTGACGTGAAGTTTGGATTACTTTCAAGTTTTAACGAGAATTCTAAAATTTGTTTATCATTAGCGCCGCTTTCACCACTACGAATAACGAAGCCACCATGTGGCATGCCTGTATGGTTGGCATTAAACTCATCTTCAGAGATAAAGTTTACAGTTGTGTTATACTCATCGAAATAGTTCGGCATTGTTACAATTTCTTGCTCTACTTTTGCCGCATCTGCACCTTCTTCAAGCACTACCCAGCATTCACGTGCATGCTTTTCACGTGTAGTAAGCTCTGGATTCTCACCATTACGAACACGTTCAACAGCATCTTTGATAGGTAATGTATACTGTACAGCATTTTTAACCCCTTCAATACGACGAACTGCATCCGAGTGACCTTGACTTAAGCCATCACCCCAGAATGTATACGTTGTACCTACAGGTAATACTGCCTCGCCTAAAACAC
This sequence comes from Lysinibacillus sphaericus, assembly GCF_002982115.1. Taxonomy (GTDB): domain Bacteria; phylum Bacillota; class Bacilli; order Bacillales_A; family Planococcaceae; genus Lysinibacillus; species Lysinibacillus sphaericus. Next base: position 2,503,954 of record NZ_CP019980.1, read on the forward strand.
GATTTAAAGAAAATAGACCTGGATCCCAACCTACAGAGATAACAGATACTTTACCAGATTTTTGAGCAGCAGCGTCAACCGCATCGAAAAACTCTGGAATTTTCGCATGAGTATCAAAACTATCAATTGTATTAAACCATTGCGCAAAGTGTGGACCTTGCTCAGGTAAATCTGTTGCAGAGCCACCACATAAAATCATTACATCAATGTCATCTTGAAATTTTTCAGCATCATCTACTAAATATACGCTCGCGTTACTTGCAACGCTCACTGTTGAAGGATCGCGACGAGTGAATACCGCTACTAATTCCATATCTGGATTTTGTGAAATAGCGAATTCAACACCGCGCCCTAAATTTCCATAACCGACAATACCTACTCGAATTGCACTCATTAAAATTCCTCCTCACGTTAACGTAACAATGTGAAACCTTTCACGTTAATTCTACTTACAATAATACTGTGAGTTAGAAAAATTCACAATAGTTTGAGTACGTGTTTTTCTTTAGAAATTATACAAGTTTTCTATGATTTCTATACACATATGGCATGAATGCGGTTACAAATTACTAAAAAACAAGGAGAACTTTTAAGTTTTCGTAAAAGCCATGTAAATCAAGACTTTTTACTCGCTAGGTCTTGTACAATATAAGTAACGACGAAGGGGGCATGATGAATGAAAGGTTATGGTTTCTCACCTAGTACAACGAAGGTTTTTCTAAAAAACGATAAAAAAGCCAAACAGCAATCGAACTCGGTATTCGTTAGACAATTGAGAATTCCCATTGCAACAAACAAAAAATCTACAGCAAAAAACCTCATGAATCACCAAACGGCACTAAAGGTAGCTTATTTTGTGAATATGCCTTTAGCACCGATAAATGACCTTCCTAACAGTATCATAAAAAATGGTTGCAAAGTCCGTAACTGCTACCATAGTGAAAAGCAAATAGCCCGCTGGCTCGTTAAAAAAAGTGAGTACAACAGAGCAAGACACAAACTCCACCGTTATTATTGAATTTCTTGCGCTAATTGCATCAGACGTTGCTCATCCATAATATGATAGCCGTTCTTTTTCTTTTCTAAAATGTTAGCTTCGCAAAATTGAGCAAGAACATATAGTAAATGCCGGTAAGAGACCCCCAAGTATTCACAAATCTCTGTATGTTTTTCTTTATAAATGCCTTTGTCAGATGAAAGCTGGATAAAGGCAGCTAACCGATTTTCCAGTGGATAAGCCTGATTTTGCGTATACTTAGATGTCATTTTGGAAGCTTTTTCCCCTAAAAAGACACATAATCGACGTAAAAACGGCGCATCTGCTAATAACATGTCTTTGCATCCCTGCGTCGCAATGGATAAACAGATTGTCTCTGTCACCGTTTGAATCCCCTTTGTATACCTCGCCTCATTCAACAATTCAATTTCTCCCATAAAACATGGCGCTTCTATATATTCAATCAGTGATACCTTTCCATTTTTATGTGTCATATACAACTTTGCTTTGCCTTCCATCATATAGTACAGCGTATCTGGAAAAGACCCTTCTTTAAAAATCCATTCCCCTTTCTCAAATTTACATATTTCTATATAAGGATGAATATTAAACGAAAAAAAATCTTCAATTTGAAAATTTTCTATATAGTAAGAACGTTCTTCCCCTGTAAGTTTTTGCATTTTTAATGGACTCCTGTTCAAAATATGAGATATCTCACATTATTGTAGCGAGGAACGTGCTATTATTCAACTTAGTTAAATGGAGGTACCAAATTTTATGAACAATCAACGATGGCTTTCTCAAAATTTCTTTGCTTTTTTTATTACATGGGGTATTTTCTTACCTTATTGGACAGGTTGGTTAGTCGATGCAAAGCACCTTACTGTATCTCAAGCAAGTGTTGTAATGGGCTGCGGTCTTTTAGCACGGGCAACATCGAATCTATTTTTCTTTCCAATCCTTGCAAAATATGTGCACAATAAACGACTGATTACGATACTAGCAATTGGTGCATTGCTGACAGCTTTACTTTATATTCCAAGCACAAGTTTTATCGCTCTTCTTTTCGTTACCATTTTATTTAGTATTTTTTACCCAGCGCTATTGCCTGCCGTGGAAAGTAGTGCGGCAACGCTTGTACAATATGGCAATATCCATTACGGTAAAAGTCGTTCTTACGGATCATTTGGCTTTGTTATCGCAGTACTGATTATTAGTATGTTAACAGGTGTTTTTGGGAAGGATATTATTTTTTGGAGCATGATTTTAGGGATTATCGGGATGTTATTCATGCAACAAATGGCAACACCAAAAGAATTGCTTATTGTACCTACGAAAGAACAACGTGCAAAATCACTATCAATGAAAACATTATGGAGCATTAAAGGGTTTCCGATTGTATTATTGATCGTTATTTTATTACAAGGTGCCCATGCATCCTACTATAGTTATGGCTATATCTATTTAGAAGATTTACACGTCGATCCATTCTATATGGGGATGATTATTAACATTGCGGTTGTTTGTGAAATTTTATATTTCATGAAAGCTGATACACTGTTTACGAAGTGGCGCTCCTCTTCACTATTACTGTTAGCAGCTAGTGGATCGTCGTTACGTTGGTTACTCATCTTCCTTTTTCCAAACGTTTGGGTATTTATCGGCTCACAAGTATTACATGCCTTATCATTTGCATTAGCACACTTTGCCTTTATCGGCTATTTAACAAAGAACTTACCGAAGGAACAAATTCCTAATGCACAAGGCTTATATTCAGCACTGGCAATGGGTTTAAGCACTGCCATTCTCACATTTTTAGGCGGCTATTTATACGAAATATCCCCTGGTCTCGCCTTTGCGGCGATGCTGATTTGTACAGTACCAGCAATCGGTATATTGCTAGCTACTCGTAACAGATTCCAGTACTAAAATTAGAATAACCCCAATGGTTTTGATTACCATTGGGGTTTTATTTATATACACTATTTTTCATTGATTTTATGCAAAGTAAACCCTCTAACCAATAACAGAATACCTAAGATAAAGAAAACGATACTGAAAAGAAATAATACATAGCCAGAATCAAAAAAAGAATTATAGAAAGTTTCCTGACCTACATACGTTAAATTTGAGACACTGATAGCCGTAACAATATACTGAGTTGAAATTAAAATCGCTGCAATAAGTAAAAACAGTGACCCTACAATTTTATCTTCCATATCTACACTCACCTCATGCATTATTGAGGATTTTTCTTTTTGTAAAAAAACCCTTCGAAGGTCATATATAACGCGACTGCAATACAAAAAATAAGTAACCATGTGTTATTTTCTTTTAGGTCTGTAAAAATTAACACTGCACCCAACAACGTTATTAGTATTTTAATGATTAGTTTCATCAAAATAACCTCTCCTCTCTATCGATAGAAAAATAAAGATATGCCCGAGCAAGTACAAATTAACATTTCCAAACGTCAAAATCAATACCATTTATACACCAACAATCGACGGTGTTAACTCTCAAAAAACGGCAATAATTATTCTATCATTTGTATATCATGACAAATAACGTAAATTATATCAAGTATAGAAGTATTTTTTTGTAAAAATGTAATTTTATTAAAAATTTACAAGTTGCATTATAATTATTTCTGACCCCTGATTACTTATAATGTTTTACAGCAGCACTTACATTATCCATTAGTTTTTTGTCCCAGCCTCAAACATGATAAAATTAATGATTTTAAGCCAAATTTTTATAAAATTAATTATATATTATTCAATTTTAAGGAGGATTTAATATGAAATCTAAACCCTTTCAACGGCTTACTACCTAGGTCTGCTGGCATGCCCAAACTAAAATCTGTTTATATAAAACACCAAATTCCCGTTAATTTCTCAACTATTTTTATATTTACATGTTTAACCATGTATCATACCACACAAACTATGTACCCTACTGTTATACTTTTTATTCTAATGGTGTTAAACATCTTTTCTTTTGAATATTTTTTGAATCGTAAATACGACACTCCACAAAAAAGAGCTATTCCTGCAACTTTGTATTTTATGATAACTGGTATTCTATCTATTTTAGGTTATTTATGGATAACAGATAATTTACTAGAGTAGCAGATGTCTATCCAAAGTGGTTGATTATAATTGAAAGTGTTTTGCATTGTTATTTTATCAATGCAAAACGCTTTTTCTTGTTTCAACTAACAAATTTAGTAAACTACTCCCCGTTTTACGAATGCGACTTAGCTACTTGAACCAACATCTCTATTCCATATTGCAATTCTTCTGGTGTTGCATACGCATATGAAAGTCGAATATGCTGTGTATCTTGCGCATCATAAATATAACCTGGGTTAATCAGAACATTGTACTGCAATAACTTTATAAAAAATGCTTTATCCACGATTGGTGCATGAAATTTTAGCCATATATAAAATCCACCTTTTGATCGTTCCCAACTCGCAATGGCCTTCAGTTTTTCATGTAATAACTGTTCAACAAAGTTTGCCCGCTGCTGAAGCGCTTGTCGTAAACCAACTATATGGCGTTCGTACTTTCCTGATTGGAGCCAATGCAAAACAATTTCTTGCGAGATTGCACTTGATCCATAGTCTGTTTGCATTTTAATATCCGCTAAGCGTTCAATCACAGTTGTTGGCCCGATTAACCAACCAATGCGCAGTCCAGGACTAAGTGTTTTGGAAACACTGCCGATATATAAAACTTGTCCGCTATCATCCAGTGATTTTATAGATGGGGATCCTTCATTGAAAAGTAATTCATGATAGACATCATCTTCAATAATGGGAATGCGGCATTGTTTACAAGCCTCGTAGAGTTGCTTTTTTTCTAATGATGTCCATACGCCTCCAGTTGGATTATTTAACGTAGGAACAGCATAAAAAACAGCCTGCCTTTTTCTTTTCTTGTGCGCTAATGTTTGAGCAAGCCCTTCATCTCGGTCAATCGCCACCATTTGCATCCCGACAGATTGGAATGGATGAACAGAATTTAAATAAGATGTTTGTTCCTGAAATACGATGGAACCTTGCTCTAGCAAACCAACTGCAATAAGCTGTAATGCTTGTAGTCCACCCGAAACAATGCAGACATTTTCGGGTTGTGCCTGTATGCCTCTTTTTTGTACATATTGGCAAATTGCTTCCCGCAGTTGCTTGTTACCTTGCGGAGATGAATAACCTAACACTTTCGGTAGTAAAGAGATTTCCTTTAAGGATGCTTCTATTTCTCTAGTAGGTAATAAGCTTGGTGCTAATTCTCCTGTTCCTAAGCGAATGATACTATCCCGTTGCTCATATTCGTTGATTAATTGAATCGTATGATAATTTGGTTTGTGGAGACTTGTTTCTATGTACGTCTGCCAATTCGGTTGTCTGTGTTTAATTAATGTGTGCCAAGAAGTGTTAGCAACATAAATCCCTGAGCCTATCGTCGTTTCTAGTATGCCCGCTGCCTTTAATTCCTCTAGTGCTTGCTGCACTGTACTGCGGTTAACACCTAATTGCATTGCGAGTTGCCTTTGCGTTGGTAACTTTGTTCCTGCAACCCAATCCCCTCGTTCAATGCGCTCTGTAATCCATGTTACAATTTGTTGTTGTAATGTACGATTTCCTTGTCGAGTTGGTTGCCAGTTCATATGTTCACCTCGTAAATTGGGTGGGTAAAATACCATCCAATTGGTCGTTTTCTTTTAGTTATAGCACAGGTAGAATGTGAATGGAAAGGAGGGATTGTCATTGGAGGCATTTCTGCATGGTATGATTTTAGCATTTGGACTTATTTTACCTTTAGGTGTACAAAACGTCTTCGTTTTTTCACAGGGTGCTACGCAACAACGTTTAATATTAGCCCTACCAGCTGCTATGACAGCGGCACTATGCGATACTTTATTAATTTTGCTTGCTGTTTTTGGTTTATCCGTTATTGTTTTGCAATTTGAATGGCTACGGCTTGTCTTAATGGGCGTCGGAATTGTATTCCTTTTATATATGGGCTATAGCATTTGGCACTCGGATTCGACAACTAGTCAAAAGAGCGAAACGTTGCCCGTTAAAAAACAAGTTTTATTCGCGCTGTCCGTATCCTTATTAAATCCACATGCTATTTTAGATACAATTGGTGTGATTGGCACCAGCGCATTAAAATATAATGGCACAGCACAAGTACTCTTTACTGTTGCATGTGTGCTCATTTCGTGGTTGTGGTTTTTCGGTCTAACATTAGCCGGTGCTTCTTTCAAAAAGCTTGATGGCTCCGGCAAGCTGATGAATTTCTTCAATAAATGTTCAGCAATCTTTATTTGGGTAACTGCTATTTATTTACTGAGTGGATTACTTTAATCTAGTACATAATTTAGAGTTCTTTGATTGATCAACGTTTTGCGTTTTATGAATTACGTTATAATAAACTAATCTTTTAATCAAGTTATTCATATTTATAATGTTGGTCGCTCCAAGTCGCCTATTATACTTCTTTAAATTTCATTAAGACCCCCTCGATGGAGTGGTCTTAATGTTTCAAAATCTTTAATTTACAATATATTTATTTACAAACCAATCCAAGTAATAGCTATTCTATATAGCCCCTTTTTGCTCACATTATTAATAAAATAACTGTAGCGAGTGATAACAAAAATATAGCTAACGCAAAGACGAAATCTATATATTGAATTGAAACGTTTATTTTAACAATCATAGAAATCTACATATGTGGTGTAAGCTTTGTGAAAATCATCTCAATTTTTTTAAAATTATCTTGCGTATTTATCTAGCGAATTCTAATATATGAAAAAATATTTCTTTTATTTTACTTAGTTTTATTAAATTTAAGTATCTTCAACAGCTTTAATAAGAGCTTAGTATTTATTATTTTTCTACATTTAGAGGAAGCTACCCCCTCTTTTCATGTAATTATCTCATTTTAAAATATTATAATTTTTATAATAGTCTGACTTATCGCTATATACTTAAATTATTATAAGAGGGAGGGGTATAGAAATGAGCAACTTACAACCTATTTCTTCAGAAGAATTAGTAAAGTTTGAAGAAGTTCGTAACGGTGACAAAATTACTGTTATTCGATGCTAGTTTTAAGACACAAAGAACGAATATTATTCGCTCTTTGTGTTTTACTTTACGTTTGAGTTTTGATTAGGAAAAGTAAATTACAAATGATTTTCTTTGAAGGTTGGGGAAAATGATATTATTTTATCTATTTTTATTCTTTATAGTTTTTAATTTATATACGTATTTAAGTCTATATGTTCATGAATTTGGACATTTTATTGCTGCAAAACTTCTTGGAGCAACGCAAACAAGAATTATACTAAATATTAAAAATGTTAACCCTTGTACTACTTTCAGTTTTGGAAGGAAAATAAGCAATTTTGAAAATTGCATTATAACGCTCTCTGGGGTCATATTGCAACTAACGCTTTCCATACTGATTTTGTTACAAAACTATAGCTTATTCATAAAAATAGTTGCAGTTATTCATATACCGGCAATTTTAATTAATATTTTGCCTTTAAAACCGTTAGACGGATATTATTTATTGCCACTATTGAAAAATATAAAAGGTTCTATTATTTTCTTTTATTTGCTATTTATTTTATCTATCCTTATATCAATTTACCTCACATGGCAATATTTATTTTTACTATTCGATAGTTCATTCAATAATACATTAATTATTATGATATTACCCGCGCTAATACTATATAAAATTTTCAGAAAAATAAGTAAATATAGGAGGGTTGAATATGGAAATAACTCATAAAAAATATAAAGTAAGATATGGTAATTCCAAAATTCTTTTAACAAACGAGAACAACTCCTTATTTTGGGAATCTGAAATTTGCCATACAGAAAATACAGATAAAGAAGAAAGGAATTTCTTTACCGCCGCGGATAAAGCCTTCTTTTCCTACCCATTAAAAAAATTAGGGAATGTTCATTTATTTGGAATCCCTTTTAATAAAGGTTCTAATAAAAGTAATTCAAAAGTGAAAAATTTTGCTGCTGCTTTAAGGGAATCGAGCCTACGACTTCCAATATATTTAGATGAATATAATGAACAAACTTCAGGTATTTATGATTATTTAAGAGATAAATATTTGATGAAAAATTGTTTGTTAGTCGATCATGGTGATTTATCAATAGTCAACGATAGTTTAGAAGAAACTAATCACCAAATATTTCAAGTATTGAACTACATAGAACCTCAAAAAACAAAATTTTGTGTAGTAGGTGGAGATCATTCAATCACATATACTCTTGTAAAAAATCTAACAAAGATATTATTGAAAAGAATGCTTATTATTCAATTTGATGCTCATCATGACTGCGGATCGGATATTTTAAAAATGGATAAAGAGATTTGTCATAGCAATTTTGTTCGTTTTTTATTACAAGAGGAAATGATTGCTGGAATCATTCAAATAGGTGTTAGAGGGCTTAGATCATTAGGGCAATATTATAATCATCCTAAACTTTTTCAACTCAATTTTACTGATATAGATAAGCTTCATTCAATTGTATCTGAATTATTAAATACTGGCGATGAAATAATTGGGTATGTTTCATTCGATGTTGATGTATTAGAACCTAGAGATTTCCCTTTAGTAGATTTTCCAAAAATTGAAGGACCAAAATTACAAGAAGTTATCAATATGATACAGGAAATTTTTAAAATTGTACCTTCCATAAAAGCAGTAGATATAGTCGAAGGACAATCAGGTGGTGAGCCTGAACAATATGATTCGGTTCTTCATATTTTATTATATTTACTGGATGAATTAACTAAAAATGGAGATGAAAAGTAGTCATGTTAAAAAGTGAAGATCAAATTCAACATGATTGTATGCTGAAATTAAGTGAGGAATCGATATATGGTTCTGATTTTGATAATTTTATAGCATTAGTAAATTTATCAAAAGAACTACAACCTTTATTACAATATGATAAATTAAAAATAATACAAGTATGGGAAAAGTATCGCTTTAATAATGAAGTACAAAACTACTTAAGACAGGAGCCATTTGCTTTTTCAGGATTCAAGGAAAAAATAGGTATGGAGAATATTATTTCTTGCTTTGAAAAAGGCGGTATTTTTGCTACTTTTCATTTTGGCTATTACCGTCATGTGCCTCTTGAGTTAACAAAATCTTTGAATAAAGGTAACAATTTTTCATTGGATATTGTAGTAGACAGAGAATCTTATGATAGTGAATTAGAATTAACAAAGTGGAATGAAATTAAGCAAGAGAATAATATAAGTTACATAATAGCAGAGGAAAATATAAGTGGCTTAAAGTTGCTTCGCTTACTTAAACAAGGAGGCTCATTTCTATTATATTTGGATGGAAATACAGGAGCTGGTGAAGATTCAAAACCAATTGAAGTTCAACACATTACATCATTAATAAGGTTAAGAAGCGGTATTTTCCGATTGCTGCTGTTAACTAAAAAGCCACTGTGTCTTGTAATGGCAGATTTAAATTCGGATGGAGAACCTCGTTTGAAAGCTGAGAATCTAAGATACTTTAGAAAAGAGAACTTTGAGCAATCTGTAAATGAAATTTACACGATTTTTAGAAATACACTAATCAATCATCCTGAATTATGGAGGTTTTGGTATAGACATCATCTTTTTGTGAATAGTTGGATAGAAATAAACAATTCAATGACAAATAGTCCATCGATTGATTGGCGAAGTAATAATGGCTTAGGATTAGATATAACTACAGGAAATGTATACAAGTTAGATTATTAAACAGCAGATTATCTTAACTTAATTCAGCTAGTCAAATCTGTTCAGCATGTGGATACAAAGACAGCAAGAAACCGTTCGAAATTCTAGAATGGACTTGTCCTATTTGTCATGCATATCATGCGATATAGAAGCAAGTATCAATATTCTGACTGAGGTCTAAGAATGAAAGCCATTTGCTTAGCTAGAAATAGATACCATAGGAACTACGGAATAGCTTAGGAAATAATAGACACCACTGCAAGTAAAGACACACTTGCAAGTATGCTCTATCCCCAAGAAACGTCCACTTCAAGCGTTAAGAATTGTTATGTTTAACTGAGTGGTGAGTAGTTTACAAAGTAAAGATGACCAACCAGTAATCATTTGCCTAGGGGGACTACTATGTTTAAAAATCATAATTTTGTTTTACTGTTTTTCTCTCGTTTTTTTAGTGTATTTGCAGATGCTATGTTATTTATAATTCTATTATCTATGTTAGGCAATTTTGGTATTCGCGCTATCGGACTTTCAATTTTCTTTATTTTTTCTACACTTCCAGCAATAATATTTTCTTTGCCAGCGGGGGCAATTATTGAAAGAAAATACCTTCAAAAAGTCATGAGTTTTACTGACATAATACGATTTGTTTTAGTTGGATGTCTAGCATTAATTAACACAATTCATTTAACACCTGCTACCATTTATATATTTGTCTTTGCCATTGTCTTGTGTAATATATTTTACATCCCGGCCAATTCTTCTCTATTGCCCAGAATTGTTAAGAAGGAATATTTAGCAAATGCAAATAGTTATATCCAAATCACAATGCTCTTTGCAAAAATAGGTTCTTATAGCGTGGGGGCGTGGTCGATTAAAAGTGGATTGAGTTATTCTAGTTTGCTACTTATCGTTGGCTCATTTTACATTATTTCGATGATTATGATTTTAGCAGTAAAGCCATATCACAAAAATTTATCAACCAACGAACCAAAAACTATTATACAGGACGTAAAAGCTGGATTAGCTTATATTAAAATAAATAAATTATATAGTAAGCTGTTTCAAATATTTGGTGCAGCATGGTTAGTTGGTTCGTCAGTGGATCTTTATTTAATATCGTATTTAGTGGAAGTATTGGAACGACCACATGAAGATTTATATATAATTACCACATATAGTTTGATTGGAATTGGTTTAGGATCTTTCATATCGCCTTACTTATACAAACGAATTAATCCTAAAATAGGGCTTTATGCTTCAAGTCTATTCTTTGGTATTATTATCGCTTTATTCTCATTGAAATTACCATTGGCGGTATTGTTAATAGGATTACTTTTCGGTGGATTTGCACAAGGTTTATTTTTAATTTTTATAAATACGTATTTACAAAGCAATGTAGAAGAGAAATATCTTTCACGAGTATACAGCTTATACCACTTCGTTTACACTGGAGTAAGCTTGCCAGGTTATCTACTTTTCGGATACTTTATTGATCGTATCGGCATAATTAATACAGGTTTTATTATTGCATCCTATTTAATATTAATTGCTTTAGTAACGATTTTCTACTTACCATCTTTACGAAATAAAAAGGAAATCTTAGAAGAAAGGCATTCTTAAAAAAATCCAGCTATCTGTTTTTTTATTGATAGCTGGCTATTATATTATTAATCTTTTTTAAGCCTTTTTATATATGTTTGTAAGTATTCTTCATAATTTAGAGCATGATTCAAGGATTCAACCTTATGCAATATATATATTGATTCTTGAGCAAGTTCAAGACCTTGTTTATATTTTGTATGCATTTTAAATATACCCAAGTAAAAATTTAGAATTGTTTTTTCTAAAATAAAGGTTTCAGGTATATTTTGATTTTTTAATTCATATAAGTATGCTTCGGTTTCTTTCAACTTATTATGCTCCAGACATGTTCTAATAGTATTAAAATAGATATCAAATAAATTACGCTTGTAACTTAACATGTTTTTGAAATATATACTCTTTTTAATGACTTCTGATGATAGCATAATTACAACATCTATATCCAATAAATGTAACGTATTTCCATAAAGAATTATTTCATATTCTCCCCAGACCTCTACTTGCCATAAATAATCAACAAGTATTTTTAAATTTTCTTGTTTAACTTTGTTGGCAGTAAGGTCCGAAATAATTGCTTCGATCATGATGCTGTTTAATTTATATGACAATACATTAGTTAGTTCAAATTTAAAAATTTCATCATTTCTTAACTTATTCAAAAACTTTAAATCTCCACGTAAATAAGATTCCTTCATGTTTATAATTAATTCTTCAAAATGCTCTACTTTAAATTCATTATTGATATAGATAAATTCTTCAAAACTTACATTAATTCGATTAAGTAACAATAATAACTTAGAAACAGTTATGCCAGTTTCATCTCTTTCAAATTTAGATAAATGAGAAACAGACATTATATCTTTTGCTGTATTATTAAGACTATAACCTTTGTGTAACCGTAACTTGCGAAAAGTATTACCTAAGTTATCCATAAAAATCACCTTTATCATGTATTAAAGTAGAAATTATTGATCAAATTGTCTAAAAAAATAATAATAAAGAAATAGTGAATAAATATTCTTTTGAACCTAATATTAAAGAATTAGCGTTCTTAATCAAAAAAGCAGGTCGTTCAATCAAAGCGCTTATACTAGGGAACCACTTTTCTGAATAGCTTACTTATATTTTCTACTTTTATTAATTTTAAAGACATTCTACCCACCCTCTTTGAAGATAAATATTATTTTTACAAATTAGTATAAAATGCCTTTTGCAAGATGAAAAGTGTCTATTTTTTGAATATTTTGTGAACAGAATTGATATATAATATAATTTAACAATAAAGAATATATACATTTTTAAAAGTAATTTATTGTTTGCTAGAGCTGATATCTTGAAAGGATTAATTATAAAAACCCTATTGAGGCAAGCTATCTATTTATCGGTGGAATATTTATAGTCTTAGATTTTTCTCAAGGTTTAATCTTCTTTCTAATAGGGGCACTTTCTACTGTTGTGGGCATTAAAAAAAACAATAAGCTTTCTTAAATAAAGAAAATATCTTAGTACTAAAACATTGTTTAATTTGTAATTATGTCTAAATATAAATAGTAAGAAAAGTCGATTAAAAGGTTTTAGCGCATCCTTTAATTGACTTTTCTTAAACTATATATAATTAGAAAATAAACGTAATCCCCATTTCCCTATCAAACAATTTCTCCTGAATCACATGGTTCTCCAAATTGCACTTTCCCCGAACAAAATGTCATTTAACCATACATTAGCTTTTGATAATGCCATATACTGTTGGATGATTTTCACTGTTTCAGCATCTGTAGAAATAGAAAGCGAGATATATTGTTCAACTGGTAACTGCCATTTTTTGCGGGTTTCTTGAATGGTACGTATTAACTCTCTTATTTGACCTTCCTGAAGTAAGTCTTCTGTTAAATGTGTATCAAGTAAGACACGACATTCATTCTCTTTTGCTAACACATGTTGCTCCTTCACTATGGACTCTTTTAACACATGTGTTATTTGCTGTAGGTGGTCCTTCATAAAATACAAAGGGCTTTTTAGCAGAACGATTACTGATGGATGCATGAAACGTTCGTTCTTCCTCCCATATTTTATGAATTCTTGTTTCCCTTTCTACAGTTGTCTCTTTGTTGTTGTCAACTTGCATGTAAATTCCTCCTATACAGTCGTGTATAAAAGGCATACAAAAACCCCGTCCCAAGTAAGGGACGAGGTTAACCGTGAATACCACCCTAATTCTATTGAAACCCGCTCAATAGCACTTAGCAACGTACAATCATACGTGTTCACTTTAACGGTAGACACCCGAATTGGCTTAATTTATTTAACTAATCTTCTCCGAGAGGATCTTCATGAAACATTTGCACACCGACTTCCACCAACACGTCAGCTCTCTGTAGAGCAAAATGTAACACTACTCTTTCTCATCAACGAATTTGTATGCTTTTATTGTGACTCACCTTAACAAACTGGCAATTACTTGTCAACTTTCAGACAATCCGCGATGCTTTGATGAAGGGCCACATATTGAGGACTGTTTGCAGTTTGAATATAAAAACTTTTTAAAAATGATTTCCAGTTAAAGCGTAATATTCGATAGTGCCAGACATCAAGCTGTGCCTTTTGAGCAGATAGTATTTCCGTAGTTTCGCTTAATAATGTAATAATTTCTTGCTCCTGCAAACCTTGTTCTAGCATAGTGAATATAGGTACTAACAACCTTTCATCTTCATCATGAATAAAAGCATAATTTGTTTGTAACATCATTTGCCATAAAGGACGCAAAATATCTAGAAAAGAAGCTGTATTGAATTTAGGGCTTTTCACTAATTCATCTATTACGTCCGAGACATGTGCTACACTATGCGCCCAGCCATTATCCGGCACATATCCCCTTACATCTTTTTCAGCTAATAAATACGCGATCAACTTATGTGTTAATTCTTCTATCTTGTTCGCTTCAATAAAATCCGACTCATTATCTTTTGCTAATATTAGTGCAACTAGTAACATTGTAAAGGTTCTTGTAAAAACTGAATCGGATTCGCTCTCTCCAATGCCTTGATCTAGTAAGTCCGTTACACAGTATTGTAAAGTGTCGTTTAATAATGCAGGATGTAGTAAATCTTGTTCTACAATCATTGTATAAAAGCAACCATAGATTAGTCCGTCTCGTAGCTCACTATCAACTGAGCCAATATGCACTAGCATAGACTGTATAAGTTTATTTTGATCTACTTGTTGCCAAGCATTACTGTCATTTAGCAATGCTTGAAGTTCACATTTTAAATCCGCTTCACTAAATAATGTTTCATGTAATATCATATGTAGTAATTTCTCCTTATGTTTAGAATACATACAATTAATAACATTAATTGTACCTTAATCCATAAGAAAAAACAGCTTATCATGATAAGCTGTTTCCAAATGGTGCTAGTCTGAGATTTCAATCTTCTCCAAATCCGCAACAAAATCATATTGATTTAATGGTTCTTGCCAATTGTACGTGACAGTTACACTTTGTCCAATTGCAATTTTATCCTGTACTTCCTGAAGTGGAAACCAGACTCCATTCGTGTGTTTAGTAATGATTTCTTCATTCGATAAATGCCCGATTTCCTCTTGTAATGCCCCTGTCACAACTAAAAATCGGTCTTCCTCCATAGCAACGACTGTACCATATTTATACTGTTTAGACATGTTAGGTTTAGACACGTTATATTTGTTCTCTAAATAAGCAATTTGTTGACCATATTTAGCAGTGAAATAATCCATCGCTTCTTTTTTCACTGCAAAGTAAGCCTGCATTTGGTAACTATTTTCGTATTTTTGATAATATTCCTTCATTAGTTCTGCTTGGGCAAACCATTTAAGTGCATTTGCTTTCAGATATTTATCGAAAAATTCATCAAATGTTAGATTGAGTTTTGTTAAACCGTCTTTAAATACTGCACTCTCTTTATATGACTTTTCATATTTTTCTCTTTCCGCTTGCATGTGCTTAGCAATTGCCTTTTCGCTAAATTTGATGTTTTTACTTTCTGCATAGACATAATAAGCATCCAATTCGAATAATGATTGAAAAGTCATATTAATAGATTCTTGGCTTTCATTTGCCTCAATTGCATCTTGGAAAATCATATCATAGTATGTTTCATCTAATATCGGTACAGCATTTGCTGATAACTCGTCCCCATTGTTGACTTGTGTGTATATAAATAACCCTATACATATTGTCAGGATTACAGTATACATACTATACTGCCCGCGTCTTGATTTCATCGGGATAGCACGTTGTTCAATTTGCTTTACTACATTTGTCATCACACGTTTTTTACTTTCTGTTAAATCTCTTATTACTCGTACATCCACTTTACTCATGCAGCAACACCTCCCATTCAATATGCTGTAACTTAGGCTTTAATAATTCACGTCCCCTGCGCAGCCTTGTTTTCACTGTACTGTCAGGGATGCTTAAAAGCTTCGCAATTTCAGCAACAGGCATGTCTTCAAAGTAAAAATAACTTAGTACCTCTCGTTGCTTTAATGGTAGTGAGAATATAGCATTTTCGATTAACGTTTGTTCATCTTGCTGAACGAGCATATCCCTTCTTGAGATTGTCTGCTTGGCAAAAATTTTCTGTTGCACTTGAATTTTGCGATAAGTCCAACTACGTAAATAATCTTTACTTTTGTTCATGACAAGCCTCGATAAATAAGCTTTTAATTCTCCACGTTCTTCATATTTTTGCCGATTGTCATAGAACTTAATAAACACATCCTGAACAATATCCTCTGCTTCTTGTAGGTCCTTTACATAATAAAAAGCAAGACGAATAAGTCGTTCCGTGTGCTGTTCCATTATTTCTTCTAGTTCCTTTACTTGCAACGTCTCGCGCCCCTTTCTGTACCCTATAAACGGTGCTCAGAAGCGAAAGGTTTGTTTTTTAGGGAATTATTATTATTTTTCATCAAAAAAAGGAAGAACCATCGTTTTTTCTGTTGAAGATAACACAATATTTGTAGAGGGTGTACCATAAGGCATTGCAGCATCAATAAACTGCTCTAATGTTTCGACAGAGTAAGTTGCGAGTTTAACAATATAACTAATTTCACCAGCTACTCGGTAACATGCCAAAACATCTGGATGGGCATTACAAAAGTCTGACAGGCTTTTACAGTCAATGGACTTAAACAAGACAATCGCTTGAATGGAGCGATCCATTTTCTTAAGATTTACTTTCGTTGTATAGCCTTCAATACTGCCCTGTTCTTCTAGTTTTTTAACGCGTTCGATAACAGCTGGTGAAGATAAATGAACGATTGTCGCTAGCTCCTTCATTGAGATTTTCGCGTTTAATTGTAATTGGCGTAAAATTTCTGTATCGATATTGTCCATTAGAATCCACCTTTTTTTATTAATTGTTTTTTAATTAATTCCTTTCGTTATAAGGAAAATAGACTTGATTACATTATATAACTTCTGTTATTCAGTTACTCCATTTATTACAATTAAAGCAATAAAGGAGGCATCAACCATATGAAAAAAATCTTACTACTTTTAGCAAATGGCTTTGAAGCGGTAGAAGCAAGTGTCTTTACAGATGTGCTAGGCTGGAACAAATGGGAGGGAGATGGCACAACAGAGGTTGTTACAGTAGGATTACATAACAAATTACAATGTACATGGAATTTTCAAGTTACGCCCGAAAAATTATTGCATGAAATTACACTCGAGGACTTTGATGCACTCGCCATTCCTGGAGGTTTTGAAGAAGCGGGTTTTTATGATGATGCTTTTAGTGAAGCATTTCAACAAGTTATCCGCCATTTTAACGAACATAAAAAGCCCATTGCGACGATTTGTGTAGCATCGCTCGCTTTAGGACATAGTGGCATTTTACAAAATAAGATGGCAACTACTTACAATCACCCAACAAGTAAACGATTAGGTCAGTTAGAATCCTATGGAGTAGAAGTTATCAACGAACGGATTGTTCGCACAGAACACATTATTACCTCTTCAAATCCAGGCACTGCGTTCGATGTCGCCTTTCACTTACTCGAAATGCTTACATCTACTCAAAATACATTAAAAGTAAAAGAACTAATGGGATTTAAATAATCTTTTTTACGAAATAGGATCAGCTTATATTGCTTTCGTCCATTCACTGTGCGAAGCCATATAAGAAGGTCCTATTTATTTTATATGACGAGTTATATTAAAAGCTATGTAAACATAACTTACTGTAAAGCGTAACGATTATCATTTATCGAATAATCGTTACTACCCGATTAAGTCAAAGAATTAGGAGGCAAATGTGAATCGTCCACTTTCCAAACAATTATTAAATGCTCGATTTTTTCTGTTGCTCATGATTATTTTGTTTCTAACCCCATCTTTTTTTCCTAGTAGTGCCTGGCTCTTTTCTTTCGCAACGCCACTATTAAATCTCAATACTATATTTTTGAGTATTTTAATAGAAGCTTTACCATTTGTTTTAATTGGGGTTCTAATCGCTGGGTTTATTCAAATTTTTATTACGGAGCAACATATTCAAAAGTGTATTCCAAAAAATAAATTTCTGGCAATTATCATGAGCTGTGTCGTTGGTGCACTATTCCCCGCCTGTGAGTGCGGAATAGTACCCATTGTAAGAAGACTTGTATCAAAGGGGGTACCTATCCATGCCGCAATGGGTTTTATGTTAACGGGGCCTCTTATAAATCCTATTGTCATTATTTCTACATATATGGCTTTCGGTAATGATCTAAAAATTGCAGGGTTGCGCATGATATTAGGCTTTATCATAGCCATTATCGTCGCACTGCTTATTAGTATGCTGTTTACTGGAACACAATTTAAAAAGGGTATTCGAACTAATCATGCCCAGCATGGTACAGCAAAACTATCATTCTTTAAAAAATGTTCAAACATGGTCAATCACTCGATTGATGAGTTTTTTGATATGGGCAAATATTTAATCATAGGGGCTTTTTTAGCAGCTTTTGTGCAAACCTTTGTATCTACTAAAACGCTTGTAGACATAGGCGATCATTTTACATCTTCTATGTTAGTCATGATGCTGTTAGCCTATATCCTTTCGTTATGTTCCGAAGCAGACGCCTTTATAGGTGCATCTTTTAGCTCTATTTTTCCAACGCCATCAATACTTGCTTTCTTAATTTTTGGACCTATGATTGATTTTAAAAACACGATTATGATGTTGGGCGTATTTCGATTGAAATTTGTCCTATCCGTACTAACAATCGTGTTTCTCGTTATCTTTTTTATAATATGGCTAATCGCACCTTTTCTTTAAGGAGGCAACTAATGAAATTTCACTTGCAACAAGCTGTAAAGGCCGTTATTTTATGTGCTTTCTCTGTTATGATTTTCAATTTACATGCAACTGGTGAAATAACGAAATTAATTAACCCAAAATATGAGATGTTAAGTAAAACCGTAGCGATTATATTTTTAGTACTGTTTGTAGCCCAATTAAAAAGAATTTTCTCTTTTTCTAATCATCGCAATCATAACGAGTTATGCAAGTGTTGCGCACATAACTTAGTCAACCCACCGTTTAATTGGAAAAGAGTATTATCGTATCTCATTTTAGTTGTTCCATTGTTTACTGGATTTACATTGCCTACAAAATTTTTAGATGCATCCATCGCGCAAAAAAAAGGCGCGACGCTAATGATGACCAATCAATCTCAAGCCTCAAAAAAAGATGAAGTGGCAAGTCGTAACGAAGTCAATAACGATGGTTTGTTGGTAGATCATCCTATTGATCCAAAACTATTAGAAGAAAAACAGGAAATGTCAAAAAAAGAATACGACCTTTTAAAGCAACAACTGGCCCAAAATCCAATTGTCGAGATGACAAATTATATATTCTCAGTATATTACGAGGATATTAATAATAATTTATCACAATATCAAGGCAAAAAAATACGACTAAGTGGTTTTGTGTTAAAAGAAACTGATTTACTAGAAAATCAATTCGTCATTTCCCGATTTTTAATTACGCATTGTGTTGCTGATGCAAGCATTATTGGATTTCTAACTGAAATGCCCGAAGCTGCGAGCTTACAAGAAGATAGCTGGATTGAGGCTGAAGGCACAATTGATATTGGTTACTATAATGGTGTTGAACTCCCTATCATTCGAATCGAACAATGGAAAAACATACAGGAGCCTGCTGAACCGTATATCTATCCAATTGACATTCTCATTAGTATGTAAAATAAAAAAAACCGACCTCCTAAGAGATCGGTTTTACTAAAATAATTATTCAGCAGCTTTCGCGCGAAGAACCATTTGTAGGATACCACCGTGACGGTAGTAGTCTACTTCTACTTCTGAGTCGAAACGAGCTAAAGCTTGGAAAGTTTTAACTGTACCGTCTTCAGATTTAGCAGTAACTGTTAAGATATCACGTGGTTTTACATTGTCAGTAATGTTTACAGAGATTTCTTCTTTACCAGTTAAACCTAGAGAATCAGCAGATTCGCCGTTTAAGTATTGTAAAGGAAGAACACCCATCATTACTAAGTTTGAACGGTGGATACGCTCGTAAGATTGTGCGATAACAGTTTTCACGCCAAGTAGGAATGTACCTTTCGCAGCCCAGTCACGAGAAGAACCCATACCATAGTCGTTACCAGCAAGTACTACTAAGCCAGTACCTTGCTCTTGGTATTTCATACATGCATCATAGATGTACTCTACTTCGCCTGTTGGCCAGTAAGTAGTGAAACCACCTTCTGTACCAGGAGCTACTTGGTTACGGATACGGATGTTTGCAAATGTACCACGCATCATAACTTCGTGGTTACCACGACGAGAACCGTATGAGTTGAAGTCACGGATTGCAACACCGTTTTCGATTAAATATTTACCTGCAGGTGTATCTTTACCGATTGCACCAGCTGGAGAAATATGGTCAGTTGTAATTGAGTCACCGAACTTCGCCATAATGCGTAAGCCGTCTAAGCCTTTGATAGCTTCTGGCTCTTTTGCAAGACCTTGGAAGAATGGTGGGTTTTGGATGTAAGTTGATTTGTCATCAAATGTGTATAGAGACTCAGTTGATGTTTCAATTGCATTCCATTTTTCGTTTGCTGTGAATACAGTTTCGTATTCTTTTTGGAATAATTCACGGTTAACTACAGTACCTAATACAGCGTTAACTTCTTCAGTTGAAGGCCAGATATCAGCGAAGAATACTTCGTTTCCATCTTTGTCTTTACCGAATGAATCTTTTTGTAGGTCGATATCCACAGTACCAGCAAGTGCGTAAGCTACAACAAGTGGTGGTGAAGCTAAGTAGTTCGCTTTTACAAGTGGGTGTACACGGCCTTCGAAGTTACGGTTACCAGAAAGAACAGACGTTACGAATAAGTCGTTCGCTTTGATAGCTTCTTCGATTTCAGGAAGTAATGGACCTGAGTTACCGATACATGTTGTACAACCGTAACCTACAGTGTTGAAACCGATTTGGTCAAGGTATGTTTGTAAACCTGAATCTTCAAGGTAACCAGTTACAACTTTAGAACCTGGTGCTAAAGAAGTTTTCACCCATTTTGGTACAGTTAGACCTTTTTCTACAGCTTTTTTCGCAACTAAACCAGCAGCGATTAAAACGTATGGGTTAGATGTATTTGTACAAGAAGTGATAGCAGCGATTGCTACAGCACCTGTTGGAATTTCTACATCACCTTCAGCAAATTTAGCTACAGAAGTTTTTTCGAATTCATCTTCAGTTAAACCGAAACCTTGAGTTCCTTGTGGAGCCACTACTGCTTCTTTGTAACGAGAACGCATTTGAGATAGTGGAATTAAGTCTTGTGGACGTTTAGGACCAGAAAGGTTTGGTTCGATTTCAGCTAAGTTTACTTCTAATACGTCAGTATAAACTGGCTCTAATGCTGGATCAAAGAACATGTGGTTCGCTTTTAAGTAAGCTTCAACAACCGCGATGTGCTCTTCGTCACGACCAGTTAAACGCATGTAGTTTAATGATTCTTCGTCAATAGCGAAGTAACCACAAGTAGCACCATATTCAGGAGCCATGTTAGAGATTGTTGCACGGTCAGCTAGTGGTAATTTAGATACGCCAGGTCCGAAGAACTCAACGAATTTACCAACTACGCCACGTTGACGTAAAACTTGTGTTACTTTTAATGCTAAGTCAGTAGCAGTCGTTCCGTTTGGAAGATCACCAACTAATTTAACACCGATAACTTCTGGAATTGGGAAGTATGAAGGTTGGCCAAGCATACCAGCTTCAGCTTCGATACCACCAACACCCCATCCAAGAACGCCGATACCGTTGATCATTGTTGTATGTGAGTCAGTACCTACTACTGAGTCTGGGAATGTTTCGAATGTACCGTCAGCATTTTCGTTTACGTGTACAACTGGAGCTAAATACTCTAAGTTTACTTGGTGAACGATACCTGTTGCTGGAGGTACAGCACGGAAGTTATTGTAAGCAGTTTGAGCCCATTTTAAGAAGTTATAACGCTCAGCGTTACGTTCGAATTCAAGGTCCATGTTAGCTTGTAATGCAGATGCATTACCGTATTTGTCAACTTGTACTGAGTGGTCAATTACAAGGTCAACTGGAATAGCAGGGTTGATTTTGTTTGGATCTCCGCCCATTTCTTTCATTGCTGAACGAAGAGATGCAAGGTCAACTACTACTGGTACACCAGTAAAGTCTTGTAATACTACGCGAGAAGGTTTGAATGGTACTTCAGCTTCTGGATCAGCACCGTTACCCCATTTTGCTAATTCGTTTACGTGCTCTTCTTTGATTACGTATGCATCATATTGACGTAAAACTGATTCTAATAATACTTTGATTGAGTAAGGAAGGTTTGAAACTTTTGCAACGCCAGCTTTTTCAATCGCAGCTAAGTCATAGTAATTGTAAGTTTTACCATTAACTTCGAATGATGCGCGGCTGTTGTGTAAATTACCTTGTGCCATTTGCGGATCCCCCTAAATATCTTTTTGAAAAGGCCTATGTAAAGCATCTTTTCTCCACCACCCATAATAACGTATTTATATTCATAAGTAAATTACATTAATATTATCTTTTTCAATAAGTATTTCTTATGACAAGTGATGTCTTTTATTTATTTTACATGAATGAGCGAATTTGTGACGAAAATGACATATTTCGGCCTGTTTTATTTTAGACATTTTTTAAAAAAATATGCACATTTAGTTTGCAACAATAATAAAATTAGTTGTTTACTATAAAAATACAGGCATTGAACCCCCGAAGCACCAAATAATAAAGGAAAATCAATCCATTCAGTTCGATACAGTATCCTTTGTGACCAGAGACTTTAACGCCATACTAAGCTCTTGTATTTGATCGGTTGTACTAGTCATCATTTCAAGCATTTGATGTTCGTCCTCAACCGAAAGTAAAATGTCACTAGTAGAAGCAGCATTTTCCTCCGTCATCTCATTCAACTTTTCAATTTGTTCTTGAATTTTTTCAAATTGCAAAATGGCACTACTTAATTCATTCATACCACTTGTTAAATCCGTATTGGTTATAGCAAAGGTATCTTTTAAAACGTTAAAGAAATGGCTGACATCCTGCAACAGCAATTCACCATATTGTAGTGCTTGTTCTCCATCATTCGAACGTTGTTGAGCTTCCGTTGATTTTTCGAATATTGTTTTAGTTACATTTGTAATGCTAACCGTAATGGCCGCACTTTCTTCTGCCAATTTCCGTACCTCATCAGCAACGACAGCAAATCCCTTTCCTTGTTCGCCTGCTCTAGCAGCTTCAATCGTGGCATTTAATGCAAGTAAGTTCGTCTGTTCTGCTATATGTTGGATACCTTTCAACAAGTTATCCACTGTGTGCAAACTTTGTTGCAATGCTTGGACGGTCTCGGCAGTTGAACCGATTGCATTGTTCATAACACTCATTTGAGCCATCGCCTCTTGCATTTTGCCCCACCCTGCTAATACTTCCTGTTGGAGATTACTAGATTTCGCTACCGTATCCTGTGATATGGAAAAGGTTTTATTAACAAATTGTACGGATTCCTTCATTGTTCCGTGAATCATTTGTAAACTTGAGGCTTCCTGTTGAATACTAGCCGCGATATCTTCTGTGGCTTGTAATATTTGCTTACTTGACCCCGAAATACTGTGCATAGTTTGTTGAAAACGTGTAATATGCTCATCTAGTCTATAGCTACTTTGTTCAATTTGATTGAAGGTCATCTGTAGTTGAGCGAGCGAAGCTTTTACTTCATTTTGCTGCGCCGCTGCATGTGTAATTAGCTCATTTCCCCATTTTGCCAGTAGAAAGAAAACAATCATAACGCCATTGGTAATGGCTAATAATGTAATGAATACAATAATATCGTTGAAAGGTCCCAAGAGTGATTCCGATTTCACTATATATAAAATCACGAAGCTTACGTTTAGTATGATCCCAAAAAAGATAATCAGTTCCTTTTTAAAGTACAACGCAATAATGGCAATTGTACAAAGCAAAATATAATGCTTGTTCAATGAAAAACTATCTAGTAAAAACAATGTGAAAACGATACTGGATGGGATCATGCCAAATATAAATCCTTTAATATATGTTTGGATAGGTAAAAAATAATTACATAAAGCGAAAGCAATTACCGCCAGACCAATAAATAAGAACATAATTCCTTTTGTAAGTATCATTGGGCCACAAATAAGAATAGCTAAAATTGAAATGATGGCTAAATTAACACGATGAACTTTCCGTGTATCATAGCGAATATTGACCTCCATTATATTTCTCCCCCTAAAAAATGAATGGACATTCAGTTTGTTTTTCTATTATTATATAGTATAAACATTACTTTTTGTAGACAAAAAAGGTATTTTAGAGAGAATTTAGCTTTTTTAATCAGAAGGGAGATTTTTTAATGGAGAGCGTACAAAAAATAGCACCAAACTTTTTTTGCATTGATACGCACGATTTGAATCGGAAGGAACGCACAAGCGCTTATTTACTTATCGATGAGAAAATTGCGTTGATTGAAACATCTGCAAGTCCTTCCGTGCCCTATATAATAGAAGGTTTAAATGAATTGCAAATTACACTAGATGATATTGACTATGTCATCGTTACACATATTCATTTAGATCATGCAGGCGGGGCTGGTCTTTTTCTTCAAAGTTGCCCGAAAGCAAAATTAGTCGTACATCCCCGTGGTGCTGGGCATATGGTTGACCCAACCCGCCTAATTGCAAGTGCAAAGGCTGTATATGGTGAAGAATTCCAACGCCTCTTTGACCCAATCGTACCGGTTGCGCCTGAACGGATTATGGAAGCTAGGCATGGCGATATTTTATCATTGGGCAATCATCAACTAACTTTTTACCATACAGAAGGTCATGCCAAGCATCACGTATCCATGCATTACTCTGCGACGAATGGAATGTTTGTAGGTGATACAACAGGTGTCTGTTATCCAGAGTTGGCCGATGAAGCAATTGATTTAATTATCCCTTCAACTTCCCCGAATCAGTATGATCCGGATACGATGGAGCAATCGATTCAATTATACGAAAAACTTAACGTTCAGGAATTGTATTTCGGTCATTACGGTGCTTATCAAAATCCAACAGAAGCCTATCGTCAAGTTCGTTACTGGACGCCGTTGTTTCTAGTTGAAGGAGAAAAGGCACTAGCTTCACCGGGTACTTTAGCACAGCAAGCTAAATTATTAGATACGAGATTACAAGCACTATTACATCAATATCTACAGCGAAATGGTATTGCAGAAAGCCATCCCGTCTATCAAACACTTCCTTTTGATACAGCAGTATCAGCAATGGGCATTCTTGATTATTTGCAAAAAAGCAAACCATCTACTAGCAAATAGATAAAGAATCTGCTCATTTCTCACGATAACTTTGAGAAATGTTGCAGATTCTTTTATTGGTTATTTAAATGCTGAAGCACTGCCTGAAAATCCTGTTCTTCCCCTATCGCTTGAAAATGGATCAATGGATTACCCACTCGTTTGATTCGCTCTATAACAGTAGGTATCGTAAATTGTTCCGGTGATAGTTTGTCGTTTACTTCATTCCAATGTAGAGGTGTTGCAACTAAGCCCATTTCGTTACCTCTGGTGGAAAACGGCGATATAATGGTTTTCCCTTCCGCATGTTGCACATAATCTAAATACAATCTATCTTTGCGATTTTTCTTTAAACGTTCAATCGTATAT